>JAYUAL010000001.1:0-2767 GCA_043741355.1 Gemmatimonadales bacterium
CCCCATGCGGCGGCCGTAGAGCGTGGCCCAGACCAGATGCTCCTCGTCGGTGTAACCCGTCCAGTCCTGTACGGTCGGGGATAGTGGGGCCATCTGGTCGCTCAGCAGGTCCGGCATAACGACTCCTGGCTGCAGGGGAACACAAAAAAGCGGCCCGTGATTTCACGGACCGCTCGGAAGATCAGGATTCGACGTGGTGCTAGATGCTCGAATGCCTCCGGTCGCGGCCCATGGATGGGGTCGCGTAGTAATAGGAGGAGCCCATTGGGCGGCGGATCATGGATATAATGCTATCTAGGGGCGGGCGGTTGCGCCAGTCGAGGTGACAATTAACCGGGCAAAGTCATGACCATTCGCTGGCTCCTGGCCGGGTTGAGGGCGGTCAAATGATCCCTCGACGCACCTTTCTGTCCTCGATCGCCTGGGCCGGTGCAGCCAGATCCCTGCCGGAACCGAAGGCCTTGCCCGGCAACGCCCTCCCACCGCTCGGGGATCTGACGCGATCCTCCGCCACTCGTCTTGCCCGGGCCGTACGGAGCCGGGAGGTGTCGGCCCTCGAGCTCGCCGATGCGTTTCTGGCCCGCATCCAGGAGATCAATCCGCGGCTCAATGCTGTTGTCCAAGTAGATCCGGATCGCGTGCGCAAAGCCGCTCGGCTCGCCGATGAGCAACTGGCGCGCGGCCACCGACTTGGTGCGTTGCACGGCGTGCCCATCACCATCAAGGATTCGTTCGACACCGCGGGGATCGTATCGTCCGCCGGGACCACGGGTCGACGCGCCTACGCGCCCCCTGTGGACGCGACGGCGGTTGCGCGGCTGCGCGGTGCGGGGGCGATCGTGCTGGGCAAAACCAACTGTCCCGAGCTTACCCTCTCCTACGAGACCGACAACCTGATCTACGGGCGTACCAATAACCCTTACGATCTCACCCGAACGCCGGGGGGAAGTTCCGGAGGTGCGGCCGCGGCACTCGCCGCAAGCTGCTCACCTCTGGACCTCGGCAGCGACACGGGCGGCAGTATCCGGGTTCCCAGCCATTTCTGTGGCACTGCCGGCATCAAGCCAACGTCGGGCCGAGTATCGAGAACCGGTCATATCATTCCGCCCGACGGGGTCTTCCAGTTCCTGACCCAAGTGGGGCCGATGGCACGGTACGTCGACGATCTCGTTCTCACGCTGCCGCTTCTCGCCGGCACAGATTGGCATGATGCCTCCGTCGTCCCGATCCCCCTCTCCCGTTTGGCGGATCGGAAGCCCGCCCGCTTCAGGATCGCATTCCATACGAACAACGGCGTCTATCCTGTCACGGCGGACACCGCCGCCGTCATCACCCGGTCGGCCGCTGCGTTGGCGGCCGCCGGTCATTCTGTGACGGAGACCGTACCCCCCGAACTGGCTTCGACGTACCAGCTGGGCAACCGCCTGTGGCGGATAGCCGGCAGCAGCACGGTACGGCGGCTCCTCGACAGGGCGGGCACCACCGAGGTCTCACCCCCTCTCCGCCCGTGGCTGCGCCCCACGAATTCAGGGTCCGACGGGGATTGGACTGGCCTCCTCGAAGACCTGGACCGGGCTCGAGGCCGCATGCTCTCTTTCCTTGAACAGTATGACGCGATCGTGTGTCCCGCGTGCGCCTTTGCTGCTCCGCTGCATGGGGCCATCCTCGAGCAGGATCTCGATGCCGCCTTCAGCTACTCGGAAGTTTTCAATTACGTCGGCTGGCCCGCAGCGGTCGTGAGAACCGGAACCTCCGAGGACAGCCTGCCCATCGCCACCCAGATCGTAGCCCGCCCTTGGCGAGAGGACGTTGCGTTAGCGCTCGCGAAGCAGCTGGAAGATTCCTTCGGCGGCTGGCGAGCTCCACCGGCCTAGGGGACCCGCCGACGTGAGTTGGTGGCTACTCCCTTTCCTCCTCACTCATCCTGACCACAAACGCATACCGCATCAACCGCCACTCCGAGTCCAGTCCCAGCGCCTTTCGGATCCTCACCCGGTGGAAGGTGACGGTGTTGGGACTCAGGCTCAGCTGCTCCGCAATACACGGGGTACTCTTCCCTTCGCCCAGCAAATGCACGATCTCGCGTTGCCGGGGCGTCAGGCGACCGAGCCCTACCGCGGCCCCCTCGGGTGAATAGCAGTGGCTGTGCTGTGGAATGAGGGAGGAAACGAAGCGTTGGCCGGCCAGCACCGCCTCCAGCGCCCGCTTGAGCTCCGGGGTGCCGGCATTCTTGGGCACGAAGCCGTGCGCGCCGGACTGGAAGCAGGCGTCCGCCAGGACCCGGTCGGCGTACATCGTGACCACCAGAATCTTGATGCTTGGGGTGGCCGCATGAAGGTCCGCGATTACCTCGAGACCGCTCCGGTCCGGCAGGCTCAAGTCGAGCAGAACCGCATCCGGAGCGAGTCGAAGGCACTCCGAAAGGACCGCGCCGCCGGTGGTCAGCATTCCCACAATCTCGTAGGAACCGCGGAGCGCGAGCCGGAGCCCGTCCAGCAGAAGGGGATGGTCGTCAACCAGGAGCACGCGGTGCCGGTGTCGCATCGATCCCTCTCGTCACGAGGTGCGCCCAACGTGTACAACGTGCAGCCCGAACTCGGCCACGGCAAGAGACAGCTCGATCGGCACCTATAAGATCCCCAACGGCAACTGCGGCTTCTGTGCCCGCCCGCAACAGGATTGCGTGATGGACCGGAACGACCGGAACCTTTGCAACTACACCCGCGGCCAAATCGGCTGGGCACCGCTCTTCGTCGAATTGCGCACT
>JAYUAL010000002.1:0-6516 GCA_043741355.1 Gemmatimonadales bacterium
GGTCGGGCCGCCATTTTTCCTGGCAGGTGAAAGGACGCCAAGGATCGTTACACGGGCATCAAGATTGTGTAACGGGTGGGTAACGGTGGGAGGCGGACAGGCAGTCAGCCGACGGGTAATCGGGCGGGTGGATGTGACGCTGCGGGTAAGGCGGCTGACCTTGTTGTTCTTGCCGGGGACCCGGCGGCCGATATCCGGAATGTGCAGCGCATACGATGGGTCATGAAGAGCGGGGTGGTCCTCCGCCCCTGACCTATTGCATCGTCCTGATCAGCAGGATTGTAGCGCGCAGCGATCCCTGGAACAGGATCCCGAGCAACATCGTCCCCGCGCGGTGGAGAGCCGGCGCTCCCCGCTTGGGAGCGTCCAGGAACATCTCAGTCTCGGAGGCTGCGCTGCCGGATGAGCCCCCGAGTTTGTCAACATCCAGTGAAGTGGCACCTATAGCATCTGATGGGCGGCCCACCCGGCCAGGTGTAGACGGAGCTCCACAGTCTCCGTTTCGATCAGGGGAATGAGCAGCAGGGCTTGCTCCGCTTCTTTTATCGGGTCCGGAAAGATGTCGTGTGGATCGTGGCCGTCTGGCACGGCGCTCAGTTGCCCGGGGAGCCGGCCCAACGGGAGGGCGCATTGTAGCCCGCGCTCGCAGCCTCCCTGAGAAGGCCAGGCACCCGTCGCGAGCGCCCCCCCGCGGCTGTCTCCGCGTCACGGTCTGCGGAGCGCCTACTGGCCGAAATTGAACTTAATACGCTGTTGGACCAGCATTGGTACCGGACAGCCGCGCAGGGTCCCGGGGACGAACTTCCCGCCAAGAATCGCGTTCATCGCCGCCACCTCGAATTCCCGATACTCCGCTCGCACCACGCGAAAGGTGCCTGGGTCGACCCGGCCCTCTGATGTTACGACGTATTGCAGATCGACGAAGCTCGCAATGCCCGCCAGCAGCGCAGCCTGGGGAAAACGCGGCCGGGGAATCGAGATGATTCGGATTGGCGTCTCCACCTGGATCAGGGGAAGGACCAGCCGGACCAGCCCTACCGCGGGTCCATCACGGTCGTCATAGTTGACCAGGTGGAGAGTGATCTGCCTCGGCGTCCCATCGGCACCAGGCTTCGACCTGGGGAAGACGCCCAGCGAATCCGCCTGGCGCACCGCCGCCACCAGGCTGGTATTGAGCTCGGGCGACGCCGTCGCGATCATGACCGCGGTGTCGGCGAGCCGGCCGTCAGGTCGAAGGCGGAAGCGCAGGTCGCTGGCGAGGCCCGCGCCCAGCGCCGGGGTCCCGGCATAGGTGACGGTGTCGCGTGCGTAGAACCAGGCCCAACGGGGAAGCGACAACGTACGTGGCTTGCGAAAATTTGCCCGCACCGCTTCAGCGAAACTGAGATCCTGATCCGAAAGGGATCCGGCAACGGCTGCCAATGGGCCCGGCGCCAACCCGAGGGCGAATGGCTCGGGGTGAGATCGCCCGGTCGTGTCGGGAAAGCATCGCATCGCATCCTGAGACAGGCTTGCCCCAGACTCGGCACCAATCGTGACCCGTCCCCGAACGGCAACCGGCTGGCCCTGACTCCTCCCCGGGGTCCAGCGGCAGCTTACCAGTATCAGCCTGGTCGAAGCCCGGACCGGGCCGTCGGCCGCCAATACTCGAAGCGCCTCCGACTTTGTGCGCCCGGAAGCCGTGACGGTCAGAACGACGTCGAAGGCAGGGCCGTTCCCAAAGCCGAAGGCATTCTCGCATTTGAGAAGTCGAGGGAGTTCGTCCAGCCGGGGGTCGCTCGCGAGCAGCACCCCGTCGCTCGAACCGGTGGATCTGCCGCTGTCGACCGGAGCCCAAGCCACGACTCCGTTCGGAGGGGTCGAATCGATCTCATGGAACTTCATCCATTGAACGACGGTACTTGGCGCGGGCCTCCCGCCGAGGCGGCCAGCCACGAAACTACAGTCGGCAAGAACGCGGGCGGCCACGCTTCTCGCGCCATTCTGCGAAAGCCCATCGGAGGAGTCGATCTGGACGGTGGCAAGATCCGGGCGACCATTGGCCCGCACGACATACGATATTCGTGCGAACCCTCGAATGAAGCCGACCGGTTCCTGAGGATATGAGCATGAAATGATGGACGGGGGCTGAAGGCCTTGAGCATCCCGGCTCTCAAGGGGACCCAGCAGGAGCTCCTCCCGAATGCGAAAGGCCCGCTTCGCCTGGGACTCTGCTGGCGACGGAGTTCCCAGAATGCCTGCGAGGACCACTCCGGCAACCATCATCCTGCCATGGGGTCCTTGGCTCATCGTGCAGCCCCAACCGCAGCCCATGGCGGCGGTGGGATGAATCGCGACGTGGGTCGCACGTGCACCATGAACTGGGGGAAGGGACCGAACGTGACCTGCCGTACCCCGGAGCCGTCGGCTCGGAGCACGAAGATGTATTGACCGCCAAAGCTGTTGACGGCCGACACCGCCAACCAGTTGCCGTCCGGGAACCAGCTGGGCCCTCCACCCAGATACGCGGCGAAGGGGACGAGGTTGGCGGAGAGATTGGCGCCCGTCTTGTCCACTGTGCGGATCGCGAACGTGGACCCCTCGAGGGTGCTGATGGCGAGTCGATTCCCGCCGGGAGCCCATACCGCATTGTACGAAGTCAGGCCTGGCGCGACCGGTATGGGCCCACCGCCCGCCACCGGTACCGTCCACACCGACTGGGTCCCGTCGGGGGATGCGACAAAAGAGATCCAGTCGCCCTGGGGCGAGGCGGTCACCCATACGACATCGTTCATCGCGGGAACAATTGGCCCTACGCTCCCCCCTCCGCTCGGGATTCGGCACACTCCCCCCAACGGATCGAATTGCGTGCAGCCGAACGCAATGGCCGCGCCCGCCTGAATCCACGCGGGATCCCCGCCCCCGGTCAGCAGCAGACGGTCGCCGGTCCCATCGGCGTTCACGACACGGATGGCGTTGCTGACGTACACCAATCTAGTGCCGTCGGGCGACCACCGGGGCACGACGTCATCCTCCGGGCTCGTCGCGATCCAAGTGGGCGCGCCGCCGGAGCGGCTCACCGTCGCAATGTCCAAACCCTGGGCGCCAGACGGGCCGGGGCCGCGCTCGGTCGTCGTGTAGACAATGCGGTCGCCGCTCGGAGACCACTCCTGAACGAGCTGGCGGCCCGGAGCCTCGGCCAGCGGAACGATGGCGCCGAGGGTGTCCAAATATCGGATACGAACCTGGTTGTTGGGCAGGAACTCGTGAAAGGTAAAGTCGCCGAAGCAGCCCACGGCAATCCGAACCGTGTCGGTCCGGCCGGCCACCAGGGTTGCGACCTTGGGCCCGGCATCCGGACTGCAGTGCTCCGCGACGCCGGTCAGGGCCACGGGCAGCGACGACGGTTGCAGTCCCTCAAAAGTCGTCGTTCCGTTCCAAGGCAGCTGCGCCGTCGCCTGGCCGGCCGTGACGGTGAACCCGTCGGGATCCCGGGCGTTTCCCCAGCCCACCACCTCGATGCGCAAGGACGGACGGGATAGCGCCGTAGCGCCGAACGTCACCGGCAGCAGCCCGCTCAGTGATGCGGTCACGGTTTGCGGGCCCACGACATTGCCAAGGGTCCAGGTTCCCGCCGCGGCAATGCCTTGTGCATTGGTGCTTGCTGTCCCGCCGCTCAGCTGGCCGCCGCCGCCAGTCACGGAAAACACGACGGACACTCCGCCCACCGGATTGCCGAAGCGATCCTTGACCAGGACCGCCGGCCGCACCGGGAGCGCGAGGCCGACCATCTCGGTCTGGCCGGACCCGGCCGAGGCGGTGACCGTCGCGGGCGCATCCGCGACGCCGGTGGCGGAAATGGTCACCGGGGTGAGTCCCGCAGCCGACGCGGTCAGGCTGCCGGGGCCGGTGGTGTTGCTCAAGACCCAGGCCCCCACCGTGGCCAGCCCAAGGGTGTTGGTGGTCTGGCTCTCTCCGACGATGCCTCCTCCTCCGCTCGCCACGGCGAAGGTGACCGCCACTCCCGCCACGGGATTACCGTTGGCGTCCTTCACGATCACGGCCGGGGGGATTGGAACCGGGACGCCGACGGTGGACGACTGCCCGGCGCCTGCCGCGATCATCATGGCGGCGGCGGGGCCGGCAACTCCGGCGGTGCCGAACTGGAGCGGCGTCAGGGCCCCGACTGTGGCGGTCAAGGTGTTGTTGCCGGCTCCGGATCCCAGCGTCCAGGTTGCGGTGGCTTGACCGGCCGCATCGGTCGGAGCGCTGGTTGGGGTGACGCCGCCGCCGCCGGCGGTAACCGCGAAAGTGACGGTGACATTGACGACCGGTCCACCATCGGCGGCGGACACCCTGGCCGCCACCGGGATCGATTGACCAGCGACCGCGGTCTGGTTCTGGGGCGTGACCGCCGCGATGGCCGCGGGTAGCCGAGGGGGAGGTGGGGGCGGCGGAGGGTCGAAGCTTCCACCGCTCGAACAGCCCGCGGCGAGCAGGGTGGACAGCAGAATGAACAACAGCGGTTTCATGGCACCAAATGTACTCCCGGGCTCCCACCGCGAAGGCGGTCGCTACTCGCTGCCCGTGGTCGGCGGCGGTCAAGAAGGCACCCGTCGCTAGCGCCCCCGAGGCGGCTGTCTCCGCGTCACGGTCTGCGGATCGCCTACTGGCCGAAATTGAATGCAATCCGCTATTGGACCCAAGAATCGCCTTCATCGCCGCAGCGACGAATTCCCGATACCCCGGCGTTGACCTGGCTCGGCGGCCGGCGGGCGCAGGGCGGAGGATCCCCGCAGGGCGCGTGAGCCGGCCACTCAACCGAACCAGGGACCATCGGAATTGAGCCGGCGGGTCCAGCGCCCGAAGGGGATCCTCCGCCTGAGCACCGCGGAGCGAGGGCCTGAGCCCAGCTAAGAACCCTGCGGAAACCAGGCCGAGATCGTGGTCCCCATGCCGAGCGTGCTCTCGGCCCACACGCGCCCACCATGGGATTCCACCAGATGCTTCACGATCGCCAGTCCCAATCCCGTGCCGCCCTCGGCGCGGGACCGCGAGGGATCGGCCCGGTAGAACCGCTCGAAGATCCGCGGCAGGTGCTCGGTCCCTATGCCGCTGCCGGTGTCCATCACGCTGATCCGGACCCCACCCTCGTCGGGCGCCACCCTCGCGGTGACCCGCCCCTCCACGCTGGTGTAGCGCCGCGCGTTGTCGTACAGATTGCAGAGGACTTGCCGCAGTGCCTCCGGATCCACGTACAGCGACTCCGCTCCCCGTTTGACCTCGACGGAAAAGGCCGGAACCCCCCGCGCCGGCGCCTCGAGCGAAGCCCACACGTCCCGCATGGCGGCCTCCGCTCCCACCGTTCTCGGCATGGGGCGCCAGGTGCCCGATTCGATCCGGGACAGGTCGAGCTGGTCGTCCACCAGCCGCTGCATCCGCCTCGCGTTGGCGAGAATGGTTTCCAGAAACCGGCGTGGCATTCCATCGCCGGCCTGATCGGCCAGCAGCGTCTCGGCGTAGCCCGAGATCGAGGTGAGCGGGGTCTTGAGCTCGTGGGAGACGTTGGCCACGAAGTCCCGGCGAATCGTCTCGAGCCGCCGGAGGTCGGTCAGATCGTGCAACACCACCACCGCGCCTCCCTCCGGCAGCGGGCGGGCGCTGAACAGGCAGGTCCGCTCGTCGAGCTGGACCTCCCGGTCGGGCACCGTCTGTCCCGACAGCGTGGCGTCCACCGCCTCCCGCGCCACTTTGTCATGGAACAGCAACTGGAGCGGCGGCAGCGGCAGATCGCCGCCGTAGCCGAGCAGGCGCCGAGCCGCGGGGTTGGCGGTCAGGACCCGGCCCCGAGGGTCGCAGGAAATCACCCCCTCCACCATCGCGTTGACCAGGGCGCCGGTTTCCGCCTGCTTGCGCCGAAGCTGGTCGAATCGAGCCTCGAGCTCCTCGTGCATGCCCCGGAGCGCGCCCACCATCGCATCCATGTCGGGGATGCCGGAGCGGGGAAACCGCGGGGTGCCTCCCGCGGCGATGGTCCGGGCCGCCGCCGCGGTTTCGGTGAGCGGCCGGGTGATGGAGCGACCGGCCAGCCAGGCGAGCGGAATCCCCAGCAAGAGCGCCAGGAACGCCGCGATCAGGACCGATCGTTGCGAGCGTTCGACCAGCACATCCACCTGATTGAGCGGCATGGCCACCCGGAGCACTCCCGGGCCGCCGGAAACCGCCACATACATAAGGTCGCTGCCGACCGTCGCGCTCGTGCGCTTGGCCTCCCCCACACCGCCGGCCAGCGCGGCGATTACCTCGGGCCGGCGCGAATGGTTTTCTACCTGGGAGAGGTCGGCGGGCGGCACGTCGGTGTCGGCGCGCACCCGTCCGGTCCGGTCGATCAACGACACCCGGATGCCGCCCGCGGCGCCGAATCGTGCTACAAAGCGAGCCCATTGCATCGAGTCGGCTGGGAGGGCCTCGCGGAGCAGGCTGGCCTGGCGCTCCAGATTGGCCCGGACATCGCGCTCCAGGTCGGCGCGGAGCCAC
>JAYUAL010000003.1:0-14640 GCA_043741355.1 Gemmatimonadales bacterium
GCTGCCGGCGGGGGTGGAGATGGTGATGCCGGGGGACAACATCCAGATGACGATCGAGTTGATCATCCCGATCGCGATGGACGACGGGCTGCGGTTCGCAATCCGCGAGGGCGGACGCACGGTGGGCGCGGGCGTCGTCACCAAGATTCTCAAGTAAGACGGACGGTGAGGTCGGGGAGGACGGTGAGGTCAGCCCTCCGTCCCCACGGTCCCCCCCGTCCTCACGGTCCGACGAGGAATCATGCCGAGAGAAAAAATCATCCTGGAGTGCACCGATTGTAAGAATCGGAACTACTTCACGGACAAGAATCGCCGGGTGCATCCCGAGCGGGTCGAATGGAAAAAATTCTGCCCCCGTTGCGGCAAGCACCTGTTGCACAAAGAGTCGAAGTGACCGAGCAGAGCCACGCGATCGAGCAGAGCGGCGGCGGGCGGATCGGCGGATGGTTCCGCGGCGCCCGCGACTTTCTCGTCAACGTTCGCGCCGAGCTGGGCAAGGTATCCTGGCCGACGCGTGAGGAGCTGGTGAAGGCCACCCGGATGGTGGTCGTGCTCTCCCTCATCATCGGCGTTGTCCTTGGCCTTCTCGATCGGGCGCTGCAACTGATCCTGGTCGACGGCATCGCCGCGCTGGCGCGGTAAGGCGGGGGACGGCATGGAGTATCGGTGGTACGCCGTGCAAACCACGGCGGGGCACGAGAACAAGGTCCGGACCCTGCTCCAGAAGCGGATCGAGGACGATCCGCGTCCGGCCGAGCAGAAGCTGGTCCGCCAGGCCCTGGTCCCGGTGCAGGAGGCGATCGAGATCAAGAACGGCAAAAAGCTGGTGGTGGAGCGGAAGCTCTATCCCGGCTACGTGCTGATCGAGACCACGATGAGCCAGGAGGCCCAGCATCTGGTCAACAGTGTGCAGGGCGTGATCAAGTTCGTCGGCACCGGCAAAATGCCCCAGCCGCTCCGGCAGGACGAGGTCAACCGACTGCTCGGCATCGCCGAGGAAAGCGCCGAGAGCGGGCCCAAGGAAGAGATTCCCTACCTGGTCGGCCAGGCGGTGGAAATCACCGAAGGGCCGTTCGCCGACTTCAGCGGCACGGTGGAAGAAGTGCTCGGCGACAAAGGCAAGGTGAAGGTGTCGGTGTCGCTCTTCGGGCGGCCGACGACGGTCGAGTTGGACTATTTGCAGTTGAGGGGGCACTAGAAGGCGGGACGGTGGGGACAGTGAGGACGGTCGGACGGAGAATTCCGACCTCACCGACCTCACCGACCCCACTGTCCCCACTGTCCCTCTTACCGCCACCGCACGGAGTTCTGCGGGAGAAATGCCGGTCGCGGATAACCGCGTTCCGCTTTCGCACCAGAGGAGTCGTATGGCAAAGAAGGTCGTAGCGATGGTGAAACTCCAGTGTCCCGCTGGGGCCGCGAACCCCGCTCCCCCCGTGGGAACGGCGCTCGGGCCTCAGGGTGTGAACATCATGGAGTTCTGCAAGCAGTTCAACGCCCGGACCCAGTCCCAGGCGGGAATGGTCATTCCCGTGGTGGTGACCATCTACGGCGATCGCAGCTTCACGTTTATCACCAAGACGCCCCCAGCGGCCAACCTCCTCATGAAGGAGGCCGGGATCGAGAAGGGTAGCGCCCAGCCCAACCGGAACAAGGTCGGGAAGGTCACTCGGGCCCAGCTCAAGAAGATCGCCGAGATCAAGATGGCCGATCTCAACGCGTCGGATGTCGATTCCGCCATGCGAATGGTGGCTGGCACCGCCCGCTCCATGGGGCTGGAGGTCGCCGACTGATGCGTACGCACGGCAAGAAATTCACCGCTGCGGTCGCCACGGTAGACCGGGCCCGCGAGCATTCGCTCGCCGAGGCCGTGGCCAAGGTAAAAGGTGCCTCGTTCGCCAAGTTCGATGAGACCGTCGATGTCGCGGTCCGGCTGGGCGTGGACCCCCGGCACGCGGATCAGGTGGTCCGCGGCACCGTGGTGCTGCCGCACGGCACCGGCAAGACGGTCAAGGTACTGGTCATCACCCAGGGCGATCGGGTCAAGGAAGCGGAAGCCGCCGGCGCCGACTACGCGGGCATCGAGTACGTCCAGAAGCTCAAAGAAGGCTGGCTCGACGCCGACGTGATCGTTGCCACGCCCGACGTGATGGGGCAGCTGGGCCAGCTCGGCAAGATCCTGGGTCCCAGAGGCCTGATGCCCAATCCGAAGGCCGGCACCGTCACGATGGATGTCGGACGGGCGGTGCGGGAAATCAAGGCCGGCAAGATCGAATTCCGGGTGGACAAGACCGGCAACGTCCACGCCCCGATCGGCAAGGTGTCGTTCGGCGCCAAGCAGCTGGAGGAGAACCTCGCCGCCTTCATGGACACGATCGTGAAGGCCCGCCCCTCGGCGGCCAAGGGCATCTATCTCAGGTCGGCAACCGTGTCCAGCACGATGGGCCCGGGTGTTCGGCTGGACACGGCGGTGTACCGATGAGCAGCAAAGCCGAGCGGGAAAACCAGGTCACGGCGTTGACCGACCGACTCAAGGGTTCGCCCGATATCTACGTTACCGACTTCAGCGGGCTCTCGGTGGGCAAAATCACCGAGCTGCGCCGGCGGCTGCGCGCCGCGGGCGCCCGCTATGTGGTGGTGAAGAACACCCTGGCCCAGCGGGCGCTGGCGGCCAACAAGGTCAGCGTGCTGGACGACCATCTGGCCGGTCCGACCGGGCTGGTGGTGGCCGGCAAGGATCCGCTGGCGGCCGCGAAAGTGATCAGCGATTTCGCCAGGGAGCACCAGAAGCCCAAGGTCAGGATCGGACTGGTAGACGGTCGGGCGGTCGATCCGGCCTACGTGAAGCGCTTGGGGGAGTTGCCCTCGCGGGACGCGTTGCTGGGCCAGTTTGCCGGTGCCCTGAACGGGGTGCTCTATCAGATGGTTGGCGCCCTCGAGGCGCTTCGCGAAAAGCGTCAGGCCGAAGCCTCTTAACTGGACGACAAGGACACTGAGAAAATGACTACCATGACGAATGACCAGATCATCGAGGCGATTGGCAACAAGACCGTGGTCGAGTTGGCCGACCTGATCGATGCCTTCAAAACCAAGTTCAATGTCTCCGTCGTCGCCGCGGCTTCCGCGGGCGGGGCCGGGAGTGGTGGCGCCGCAGCGCCCGCCGCCGAGGAGCAGACCGAGTTCACGGTCATCCTCAAGGAGGGCGGCGCCAAGAAGATTCAGGTCATCAAGGTGATCCGCGAGATCACCTCGCTCGGACTGAAAGAAGCCAAGGATCTGGTCGATGGCTCCCCCAAGGTGGTGAAGGAAGGGGTTACCAAGGCCGAGGCCGAGGAGCTCAAGAAGCGGTTGGAGGACCAGGGAGCGGTCGTCGAGCTGAAGTAGGCCGAAGGCCATCCCGAGCCGCCGGGCGCCGTCGGCGCCGTGGCGGGCACGGGATCCAACCTTCGACCTACGTCAGTGAGACGGCATGCGAGCTTCCGCCCGCGCACCGCAATTCGTGCTGGACCACCGCCCCGGGGGGGCCTTCCGCATTCGGCGGAGGGGCGCCCCGGCGTGTCTCTATTTGTGTGACTTCGGGGTAATCGATGCCTGAGACCCTACCGCTGATTTCGTTTTCGAAGCGCGAAGGCGGCATGCCCATGCCGCATCTGCTCGATATCCAGACCCGGGCCTTCCAGTCCCTCCTCGTCCCCGACGACGTGGCGGGCGACCGGCAGGACGTGTCGCTGGAGCGAGTCTTCCGCGACCTCTTCCCGATCTCGGATGTCAACGGGAAGTACGAGCTCGATTTCAAGAGCTACGCGCTGGGCGAGCCCAAGTACTCGGTCGAGGAGTGCATCGAGCGCGACATGACCTATGCCGCGCCGCTCAAGGCCACGCTCCTCCTCAATGTATTCGAGGATGTGGACGGCCAGCGGCGTCTGAAGAACCAGATCGAGCGCGAGGTCTACCTCGGCGAGCTGCCCATCATGACCCCGCTGGGCACCTTCGTCATCAACGGCGCGGAGCGGGTGGTGGTGAGCCAGCTGCACCGCTCACCGGGCGTGGTGTTCGAGGAGGAGACCCACCCCAACGGCCAGCGGCTGTTCTCGGCCCGGATCATTCCGTTCCGGGGCTCCTGGGTGGAGTTCACGATCGACATTCACGACGTGATCTACGTCCATATCGACAAGAAGAAGAAATTCCCGGCCACGGCGCTGCTCCGGGCTTTCGGATACGGGGCCAACGCCGACATCCTGCGCCTCTTCTTCGCCACCAAGACGCTGAATATCACCGGCAAGCTCGAGGGCCGGCAGGAGCGCCGCGAGGTGATCGGTGCGCTGCTCGCTGCCGAGGTGCCGAACCCCGAGGATGCCGCCGGCGCGCCGCTGGGCCAGGTGGGCGACGAGCTCACCCCCGAGCGCATCAACGCGATGCGCCACGTGGGCGTCAAGGCGGTGCACGTGTTCGCCGGCTACACCACGCTGGACCTGCGCGAAGACGAGCAGCCCACCACGACCCGGGACCGCCACACCTGGGTGCTGGCCTTCGCCTGCGCCGACCCCGACACCGGCGAAGTGATTGCCGAGGCCGGCTCGGAGCTGGCCGACACGCTTCGCCAGAAGATCCTGGGCGCCGGCGTGACGAAGGTAGACGTGCTGCTGCCGCCCGGCCGGGCCGAGTCGCCGCTGATCAAGAACACCCTGGCCAAGGACCCGACCAAGAGCGAGTCGGACGCGCTGCACCAGATCTACGGGCTGCTGCGCCCGGGCGACGCGCCCAACCTCGAGACCGCGCGCCAGCAGCTGCAGCGGCTGTTCTTCAACCCGAAGCGCTACGACCTGGGCCGGGTGGGCCGCTACAAAATCAACCAGCGGCTGGGGCTCAAGACCGACCCCAACCACGCGGTCCTCACCGAAGAGGACTTCATCGCCATCGTGCGCTACCTGATCGACCTGCACGACGGCCGGGGCCATACCGACGACATCGACCACCTCGGCAACCGGCGGATCCGCTCGGTGGGCGAGCTCATCGCCAACCAGTTCTCCGTGGGCCTCTCCCGGATGGCGCGGCTGGTCAAGGAGCGGATGAGCATCAACTCCGATCCGGAAAAGATCTCGCTCGACGACCTGGTCAACGCCCGGACGGTGTCCGCGGTGATCCAGGCCTTCTTCGGCTCGTCCCAGCTATCGCAGTTCATGGACCAGACCAATCCGCTGGCCGAGCTGACCAACAAGCGGCGGCTTTCCGCCCTCGGACCCGGCGGCCTGACCCGGGAGCGCGCCGGCTTCGAAGTCCGGGACGTGCACTATTCCCAGTACGGCCGGATGTGCCCGATCGAGACGCCGGAAGGCCCCAACATCGGCTTGATCACCAGCCTCTCGACTTTTGCCCGGATCAACGAGCTGGGCTTCATCGAAACGCCCTACCGCGTGGTCAAGGACGGCCGGGTCGGCAGCGACATCCGCTGGCTCTCGGCCAGCGAGGAAGAGGGCTACACGGTCGCGCAGGCCAACGCGACGCTCGACCCGGACGGCAGGTTCGTCGACAACCTGGTGCTCTGCCGGAAGGGTGACGACTACCCGCTCCTGCCGCCGGCCCGGATCGACTTCATCGACGTAAGTCCGGAGCAGCTGGTGTCCATCGCCGCGGCGCTGATTCCGTTTCTGGAGCACGACGATGCGAACCGCGCCCTCATGGGCTCGAACATGCAGCGGCAGTCGGTGCCGCTCCTGTTCCCCCAGGCCCCGCTGGTCGGCACCGGGCTGGAAGAGAAGGTGGCCCGCGACTCCGGGGCGGTCATCGCCGCGCGGCGGGGTGGCGTAGTCACCCGGGTCACCGCGGACGAGATCATCATCGACAGCGGCGAAGGCCAGTCTCCCATCGGAGACCAGCCGCTCGCCCGGCTGGCGCAAGTGGACCGGTACCGGGTCAAGAAGTACTGGCGCACCAACCAGGACACCGCCATCAACCAGCGGCCCCTGGTGCACGAGGGCGAGCGGGTGGCCGATGGCCAGATCGTGGCCGACGGCGCCGCCACCGAGGCCGGTGAGCTGGCCCTGGGCAGCAATGTGATCGTGGCGTTCATGCCCTGGTACGGTCACAACTTCGAAGATGCGATTGTGCTCTCCGAGCGCCTGGTCAAGGACGACGTCTACTCGTCGATCCACATCCAGGAGCTGGAGCTGCATGTGCGGGACACCAAGCGCGGGCAGGAAGAGATCACCCGGGAAATCCCCAATGTCTCCGACGAGGCGCTGGTGGACCTGGACGAGCGGGGCATCATCCGGATCGGCGCCCACGTGAAACCGGGCGACATTCTGGTGGGCAAGATCACGCCCAAAGGAGAGACCGAACTGTCGCCCGAAGAAAAGCTGCTCACCGCGATCTTCGGCGAAAAGGCCAAGGACGTGAAGGACAGCTCGCTCAAGGTGCCGCCGGGCATGAAGGGCACAGTCATCGACGTCAAGATCTTCAGCCGGATCGAGGACCAGGTCGTCGAGAAGGACCGGGGCGAGCGCATCGGCGAGGTGCGCCGCATCGAGCACGAGGAAAAGAACCGGATCAACGAGGTAATGCTGAACGAGCTCGCCGCGCTGCTCGCCGCCAACACCGTCGCACTCATGCTCAAGGCCGGGACGGTGGAGGAGTTCCTTCCCGCCGGCACCACCCTCACTGCCGACCGGCTCCAGGGTATCGACCTCACCGAGGTCGATCTCAAGACCTTGCGGGTGCAGGACCGGAGCGCCAACGACCGCATCCGGGCGACTATCGACGCCGCGGCGCGGGAGCGGGCGCGGGTGGAGGAAAAGGCCGAGGATCAGATCGACAAGATCCTCCAGCCCGATGAGCTGCCGCCCGGCGTGATCCAGCTGGTCAAGGTGTATCTGGGCGAAAAACGGAAGATCTCGGTCGGTGACAAGATGGCCGGCCGTCACGGCAACAAAGGCATCGTCGCCCGGATCGTGCCGGAGGAGGACATGCCGTTCCTCCCCGACGGCACTCCGGTCGATATCGTGCTCAACCCGCTGGGCGTCCCCAGCCGCATGAACGTGGGCCAGATTCTCGAGACCCACCTCGGCTGGTGCGCCCAGATGCTGGGCTTCAAGGCCAAGACGCCGGTGTTCCGGGGGGCCGACGAGGGCGAAATCGGCGTGCTGATGCGTCTGGCCGGCCTGCGGTGGGCGGGAGAGGGCCTGAAGCTCTCGCACCCCGCGCCGGCGCCGGATGCCTCGCTGATCGATGTCGTGGTGGCGGACCTCAAGCGGACCGGCGTGGAGGGCGCCACGCTGGACGCGTCCGGTATCGAGCTGCTCGCCAAGGGCGGCGCCAGGACCAAGGAGCTCTACGAGCAGGTGAAGGCGTACCTGGTAGCGGCCGCCAAGGAGCTCGCGACCCGGCAGATCACCCAGCGCGGCTACGAGGCGGGGTATCACCGCTCCGAGGCCGGCGCGGTCGGTAAGGGCCGCGACGCGGCGCTCAAGGAGCTGGAAAAGCTCGCGGCCATGGACGCGCCCGCGACGCTGGATGACTCGGGACGGCCCGCCCTGGCGGCGCTGCTGCGGGGCAAGGCGGGGGCCGCCGAAGTCAGCGCGGCCTCCGATGAGCTGATCCGCGCCGCGGGGCTCACCCCGGCGGGAAAGGTCCGGTTGCGGGACGGGCGCACCGGCCTGGCGTTCGAGAGCGACGTGACCGTGGGAGCGATCTACATGCTCAAGCTCTCCCACCTGGTCGACGACAAAATCCACGCGCGGTCGATCGGACCGTACTCGCTGGTCACCCAGCAGCCGCTGGCCGGCAAGGCGCAGTTCGGCGGCCAGCGGTTCGGTGAAATGGAAGTGTGGGCGCTCGAGGCCTACGGCGCGGCGCATCTCCTCCAGGAGATGCTCACCGTGAAATCCGATGACGTCAATGGTCGGAGCAAGGTCTACGAGGCAATCGTGAAGGGCCAGAACCTCCCCGAGCCGGGAATTCCGGAATCCTTCAACGTGCTGGTCAAGGAACTTCAGGCGCTGGGGCTCAAGGTGACGCTTGGTACCACCGCCGAAGGCGAGGAATAAATGATCGATTTTCGCAGTGGGCGGGAGCCCAAGAGCTCGAGCTTCGACTACATCGCGATCCGTCTCGCGGCCCCCGAAGAAATCCGGGGCCCCCGGGACCCCAAGGAGCGGGAGCGCCTGGAGCTCCAGGGGATGCGCTCCTGGTGGTCCTGGGGCGAGGTCACCAAGCCGGAGACCATCAACTACCGCTCCTTCAAGCCGGAACGGGATGGCCTCTTCTGCGAGCGGATCTTCGGTCCGGTAAAGGACTGGGAGTGCCATTGCGGCAAGTACAAGCGAATTCGCTACCGCGGAGTCATCTGCGACCGCTGCGGCGTGGAAGTCACGCTGTCCAAGGTGCGGCGCGAGCGCATGGGCCATATCGAGCTCAGCGTGCCGGTGGCTCACATCTGGTTCTTCAAGACGCTGCCCAGCCCGATGGGCAACCTGCTCAACATCACGCTCCGCGAGCTCGAGCGGGTCATCTACTACTCGAGCTACATCGTCATCGACACCGGCAAGCAGGAAGTCGATTTCCAGCAGCTGCTCGATGAAGAGGAGTACCTGGCCCTGCGCGCCAAGGCCCGGGAAGAGGGCGACACCGGCTTCCGCGCGGACATCGGCGCGCCGGCGGTGCGCGCGCTGCTGGAACGGATCGACGTCAAGAAGCTGGCCGATGAGCTCCGCTCCTCGGTCGCCACCGAGACCAGCCAGCACCGCAAGAAGCAGATGCTCAAGCGGCTCAAGATCGTGGACGCCTTCCTGTTTTCCGGGGAGAACCAGGATCTGCCCAACCATCCGGCCTGGATGATCATGGACGTGGTGCCGGTGCTGCCGCCGGACCTGCGCCCGCTGGTGCCGCTGGACGGCGGCCGCTTCGCCACCAGCGACCTCAACGACCTGTACCGCCGGGTGATCAACCGGAACAATCGGCTCCAGAAGCTGATCCAGCACCGCGCGCCGGAGGTCATCCTCCGGAACGAGAAGCGGATGCTCCAGGAGGCGGTGGACGCGCTGTTCGACAACGGCCGCCGTTCCAAGGCCATCCGGGGCCGCGGCAAGCGCCCGCTCAAGTCGCTCTCCGACATGCTCAAGGGCAAGCAGGGCCGGTTCCGCCAGAACCTGCTCGGCAAGCGGGTGGACTATTCCGGTCGCTCGGTGATCGTGGTGGGGCCGGAGCTCCGGCTCCACCAGTGCGGCCTGCCCAAGGCGATGGCGGTGGAGCTCTTCAAGCCGTTCATCATCCACAAGCTGGTTGAGAAGGGCATCGCCGAAACGGTCAAGCGCGCCAAGAAAATCGTGGAGCGGGAGGGCCCCGAGGTATACGAAATCCTGGAAGAGATCATCCAGGATCACCCGGTGCTGCTCAACCGGGCCCCGACGCTGCATCGGCTGGGCATCCAGGCGTTCGAGCCCAAGCTGGTCGAGGGCAAGGCCATCCGGATTCACCCCCTGGTCTGCGCGGCGTTCAACGCCGACTTCGATGGCGACCAGATGGCGGTGCACGTACCGCTGTCGTTCGAGGCCCAGCTCGAGGCCCGGCTGTTGATGGTGTCATCGAACAACATCCTGAAGCCGTCCGACGGCCGGCCGGTGGCCGAACCGTCCCAGGACATGGTGCTCGGTTCCTACTGGCTCACCAAGCTGCCCCAGGGCCTGGAAGAGGAAATCCGGCGCGGCGCCGGCAAAATGGAAGAGGTGAAGACCCGGCTCTGGAAGAACGCCAAGTTCTACGGGAGCATCTCCGAGCTGGAGATGGCGCTGCAGACCGGGAAGCTGTCGTATCACACCCTGATTCAGTTCTGGTACATCCCGCCCTCGGAGGCGCTCGACCGAGAAGCCCGCTGGGTCAAGACCACGGTCGGCCGGGTGCTGTTCAACAACATCCTGCCCCGACGGGTGGTCGCGGAGCTCGGGTTCCGCGATGACCTGATGAAGAAGAAGAACCTCTCGGAGCTGGTGCTGCAGAGCTACCGTCGCGCCGGCCTCAAGGAGACGGTCGACTTTCTCGACCGCCTCAAGCGGTTCGGGTTCGACTTTGCCACCATGGGCGGCGTTTCCATCGGCGTCGAGGATCTCGAAATTCCGCTCGAGAAGGCCTCGATCCTCGAGGAGGCCCAGAAGCGGGTCGAGCGGTTCCAGCGGGCCTACAACACCGGCCAGATCACCTTCGGCGAGCGCTATAACAAGGTGATCGACGCCTGGACCCACGCCAACAACGACGTGGCCGAGGCGATGGTGGCCCATATGCGGCAGAGCCGCGGCGGGTTCAATCCGGTGTTCATGATGTTCGACTCTGGTTCCCGCGGCAGCCGCGATCAGATCCGGCAGCTGGCCGGCATGCGCGGCCTGATGGCCAAGCCGCAGAAAAAGCTGACCGGCGGGATCGGCGAGATCATCGAAAGCCCGATCAAGTCGAACTTCCGCGAGGGCCTGTCGGTGCTCGAGTATTTCATCTCGACCCACGGCGCCCGGAAGGGCCTTGCCGACACCGCGCTCAAGACGGCGGACGCCGGCTACCTGACCCGACGGCTGGTGGACGTGGCGCAGGACGTGACGATCACCGAAGAGGATTGCGGCACCATCCTGGGCCTCGAGAGCTCGGCGCTCAAGGAAGGCGAGGACGTCATCGAGACGCTGAAGGAGCGCCTCCTCGGCAGCGTCGCGGGAGAAGACGTCTTCGATCCGCACGAGCTCGATGAACACGGAGATGCCAAGCTGCTGGTGCAGGCCGGCCAGCTCATCGACGAAGAGACCTCGGACGCCATCGAGGACGCCGGCATCGAGAAGGTCAAGATTCGTTCGGTGCTCACCTGCGAGGCCCGGCGCGGCATCTGCCGGATGTGCTATGGCCGCAACCTGGCCACCATGGACATGGTGGACATGGGCGAGGCCGTGGGCATTCTCGCCGCGCAGTCGATCGGCGAGCCGGGTACTCAGCTCACCCTGCGGACCTTCCACATCGGTGGTACCAGCTCGCGCATCGCTGAAGAGGCCGAGCGGCGGGCTCGCTCGGACGGAGTGGTCAAGTACACCAAGGGCCTCGAGTTCGCCGACCAGACGGTCGAGTACGAAGACGGCACCCGGGGCGAGATCCGGGTGGTGCTCACCCGCGAGGATGAATCGGCCAGCGAGGAGACCAAGGAAGGCATCCTGGTCGTCGACGCCAAGGATCCGTCCCACATCATGAGCCGATACCCGGTTCCGGAAGGCGCCATCCTGCACGTCAACGAGGGAGACGCCGCCACCAAGGGAGACCAGGAAAAGCGGGCCACGATTCTCTACACCTGGGATCCCTACAACGACCCCAGCATCATCAAGACCGACGGCGAGCTCCGCTGGAAGGACCTGGTCAAGGACGTCACGCTCCGCGAGGAGCTCGACGAAGGCACCGGCCTCCGCTCCCTGGTGGTCACCGCCGACCCGGACCGGGAGCTCCATCCCTCGGTGCTGGTGTACATGGCCAACCGGAAGGATCCCCAGGAGTACACCCTGGCGGAGGGCTCGCGGGTCATCTTCGGCTCGCCGACCGACCAGCTGAGCCGGGCCATGCATATCCCGGACGAGGCCAACCCCTGGTCGTCCAAGTACCACGTGGACGAGCGGCCGGTCAGCGAGGCATGGCCGTCGAAATCCAAGAAGGAGAGCCGCGACAAGACGGTGTACCTCTCGCCGCCGGTCAAGGTGGCCAAGGGCGTCTCGGTCACCAAGATGCCGCGGCAGGCCTACAAGACCCGCGACATCACTGGTGGGCTGCCGCGGATCGCGGAGCTGTTCGAAGCCCGCCGTCCCAAGGATCCGGCGACGATGTCGGAGATCGACGGCATCGTGAAGTTCGGGGAGATCAAGCGCGGCAAGCGCGAGATCTATGTCTATCCGATGACCAAGGACGGCGCCATCGTCGAGGGCGAAACGGCCCAGGTGTACGAAGTGCCGGCCGGCAAGCACCTCCGGGTGCACGAGGGCGACAAGGTCCGCGCCGGAGACCGCCTGACCGAAGGCCCGGTCAATCCGCACGAGATCCTGCTCATCAAGGGTCCCCGCGCGGTGCAGGAGTACCTGCTCAACGAGGTGCAGGAGGTCTACCGGCTGCAGGGGGTGCGGATCGCCGACAAGCACATCGGCGTCATCGTGCGGCAGATGCTTCAGAAGGTTCGGGTCACCGATCCGGGCGACACCAGCTTCCTCGAGGCCGAGGCGGTGGACAAGCTCAGCTTCAAGGAAGAGAACGACCGGATGCTCAAGCGGAAGGCCAAGCCGGCTATCGCCGAGCCGCTGCTCCTGGGTATCACCAAGGCGAGTCTTACCACGCAGTCGTTCATTTCGGCGGCGTCGTTCCAGGAGACTACCCGGGTCCTCACCGACGCGGCCATTCGCGGCGCCAAGGACGACCTGCGCGGGTTGAAGGAGAACATCATCATCGGACACCTGATCCCGGCGGGCACCGGCCATTACCGGTACGTCGATCTGGAAATTCAGCCGCCGGCGGGCTTCGAGCCGCCGCCGCCCGCGTTGCCGGAAGAGCAGCCGGCGCCGGTGGTGCTGACGGAGGAAGTGGAAGCGCTGTAGGACTGTGAGCGGCACGCAGTGAGCGATGGCGCCCGGGCAGAGATGCCCGGGCGCTTCTCTTATCCGGACTGGGTTGAAAAAGCCCTTTCGCCACGCAGCATCGCCCCCACGCCGGCCCGCGATGCGACCCTAAACTTCGCCAAGACCCGCTCGGTATGGCGGCGCGCCGTGTGGTGGCTGATCCCGAGGGCGGAGGCAATCCTCTGATTGGGAAGTCCGGTGCCAAGCAGCCGGGCCACCTGAAGCTCTCGGGTGGTGAGGCCGAAACGAGTTCGGAGTTCCGCCGATGAGAGCACCGGCGAAAACATCGGTTCGATCCGGACCAGGAACCCGGGACTCCCCCCGGTGAGCGCCGGTGGGGGCCCGGGCGATCACGATGATCGGGTCAGCGATGAATTCCTTCAATCAGTTGAACCCGGAGCCGAACGACCTGCCGGCTTCGCGCCGCCGGCCGCCGGAGACATTGCCGGGGCGCTGCGCCACGCACTTCGTCACCGCGATCTCCTGCCCGCCGAATTGACGATTCCGCTCGACCCGCGGTGGTGAACGGCCTGGGACAGGGCGAGACACGACCTCTGTCACCTCCCCCGTAGCGAAGCGTGGTCTCCACTCTCCGGGGCGCTTCCTTGGTGCGTTTTCGGTAACCGGTTGCTCGTTGCCACTCACTTCAACGTCCTCGCCACCCTCGCAACCCGCCGCCCCCGCCGATCGATCACGATGATGGGATCCGTCAGGGTCCCCTCGATCAGCTGGAACCCGCCGCCGAACGACGGCAGCGGCGGCGGCGCGGCCTGGAGCGAAGCCTGGAAGGTGAACGGATCGGTCACCGCATCGTTCACCACGTAGCCCAGGTCCCGGAAAGACGTCGCGGTGAAGGCACTGAGCGGGTTGACCCCATTGTTGATGAACCCGGTCATCAGCTCGTTGACAACGGTGGCCTCGCGCCAGTGGGAATCCCGGGTGCCCCCACCTCCGGTGTTCTCCACCGGTACCGGCACGCCCGTGAAGGTGCGCCCGACCGCCACCGCCCCCAGGAATGCCGCTCGAGTCGAGAGTCCGGTGAATATCGGATCCGAGCTCCCGCGACCAGACAGCAGCGCATTGGGGGGATTGGTTGGGCTGACGAAGGGCGGGCCGGGGTCGAAATCCCACATCGTTCCGAACCCGAGCACATGGCCCATCTCGTGCAGGATCACGTCATTGAGCTGGCCCCGGGCCTCCAGGGCGATCAGGTCCGCGGTGTCGAACTCCATGATGCCCACCACCGGCTGGAAGCCGCGATCATCCCGAACGATGCAGGGCCCCGCGCGACCCAGGATGCCGTTCACCCCGTCGATCGGCACCAGATTGGCAAAGATCACCAGGCCGTTCACCGTCTCGTTGATCGCCGGAAAGCACGAGGTGAGGGGCTCGTTGACCGGGTACGGCGCCGCGCCGGAGAGGATGATCCCCTTCCACTTGGCGATCGCCTGATCAAATGCCGCCGTCTGTGCCGGGGTCGGCGTGCCGTTCCGGTAGCGCACTTCGAGGTTGAAGGTGCTGGCGGGCGGGGCGCTCGCATTGACGGTGAAGGTGACCGGCGGGAAGCCGGTCACCACCGCGCGGACACCTTGTGTCGCCCCGGCTCCCAGCCGCCAGCCGCTGAGGGTGGCGCGGCCCAGGAAGTCGCTCAGTTGAGTGGTGCCGACAACCTGCCCCTCGGTCTGGAGGAGCTCGAACGTGACCAGGGATCCGGCCACCGGCTTGCCCTGCGCGTCGGTGAGCACGACGGAGGGAGGAGTCGCCACGAAGTTTCCGAAGAATCCGGATTGGGTGATGGGACTCCTGGCCGACGCAGAGGCCAGCACACCCGGGATTCCGGTGGCGGTGAAGCCGATGGGGGCCACGCCCAGCACCTGGGCGTTGACCTGGTTGGCGCCGGGAGTGCCGCCCAGCACCCAGCCAGTCGCCCGCGCGATGCCGTCGCTTCCGGTGATTGCGCCCGCGCCCTGAATCGCCCCGCCGCCGCCGGTCACCGCGAAGGTCACGCCGACGCCGGCCAGCGGGCTGC
>JAYUAL010000004.1:0-2752 GCA_043741355.1 Gemmatimonadales bacterium
TTTTCGCGCGATTGGCTTCAACGACCGCTCTCGAGGGACGGCTCGAAAGGCTGGGAGGACGCCATTTCATCCTTCCCGACGGTTCGACCCGCTATCTCGTGGATGAGCCCTTGCTGGCCGAGGCGGCCGCATCCCTCGGCGCAGAACTGGCCGATCCCTTGAAGACCACGGTAGTACACGGCAGCCGAAGCATGACCACATGGGTACTTCGGAAGGGATCCGGACACCCATGACAAAGCTTTCCATACGCCGCGGCACGCCCGCCGACGCTCCGACGCTGGCGCGGTTTGCGGCCCGGACCTTCGAGGAAACTTTCGGCGCCGCCAACCATCCCGCTCACATGGCGGAACACCTCGCCAGCGCGTACGGGGTAGCACAGCAGGAACGGGAACTCTCCAATCCGGACTGTATCACGCTATTGATCGAGGCAGATGGCGAGCTGGCGGGGTACGCCCAGGTCCGGCGCCACCCGCCCCCTTCCTGCGTGCCGAGCCCGGCACCGGTCGAGCTGGCGCGATTCTACGTGGATCGGCCGTGGCAAGGGCGCGGCCTTGCCCAGCGCCTGATGGCCATGGTGGCGGAAACGGCGGTCGAGCTCGGAGGCCGGACCGTCTGGCTGGGCGTGTGGGAGCGCAATCCACGCGCGATTGCCTTCTATACAAAGTGCGGGTTTTCCGATGCCGGGTCGACTGAGTTCTGCGTCGGGCCGGACCGTCAGACCGACCGGGTACTGGCAGCGGAGGTGGGTCGCCTGCGGGAAGGACGCCCCTCGCGAGGGACTGGCGCGGGGGGTGGTGGAGGGTAAACTGAAGGCCTTGGGGGGAGTCCGTTAAACCCAGCAGAACCAGGGGAGGCTAACATGAAAACGTTTGCGGTGCAGCGCACTTTGACGGGTATCACGATGGATCAGCTGGCCGGCGCGCAGAAGGCCGCCATCAGCACCAGTGCAGAGTTTACCAGTAAGGGAACCGCGGTTCGCTACATCCGGAGCAACTTCTATCCCGGGGACTCCCACTGCACCTGCCTGTTCGAGGCCGGTAACGCCGAGGAGGTGCGAAAGGTCAACGAGGCCGCCAAGCTGCCTTTCGACCGAATCGACGAGGTCCTCGATCTGAACCCGTGAGGCGTTGCGTGGCCCGCCGGAACTCAATTCAACATTCGCGGCAGGGAGTGGCGGCGGATCCCGTCGCGCCCAGCATCTACGACTACTCTGCCCGGACGATTGAAGGCGAGCTGGTCTCCCTCTCCGCGTATCGCGATCGCGTCTGTCTCATCGTGAATGTCGCCAGCGAGTGCGGGTTCACCCCCCAATACCGGGGACTCGAAGGACTCTACCAGCAGCATCGCGCCAGGGGCCTTGCCATCCTCGGTTTTCCCTGCAACCAGTTCGGGCAGCAAGAGCCGGGAGATGAGACCGCCATCCAGGAGTTCTGCAGCCTGAACTACGGCGTCACCTTTCCGCTCTTTGCCAAGGTCGACGTCAAGGGGCCGGCGGCGCATCCGCTCTTCCGCCATCTCACCTCCCGGCGACGAGGGTTCCTCGGTACCCGCGCGATCAAGTGGAATTTCACTAAGTTCCTGGTGGACAAGACCGGCGCGGTATTGGGCCGCTACGGGCCGAGGCGCCCGCCCGCCGAGATCGAGCCCGAGATCGTGAAGCTCCTGGAATAACATGGAAACGCAATGTTCTGGGGCGGCCGCTACGCTCTCACCTCCGACTACCGTGAAGGCCGACCCCATGGGAAGGGCCGCAGCATTGTCGCCCGAGAAGGAGCTCCGGACCTTCCTCGCCAGGTACGAGCCGAAGATCTCCCGTTTTGCCCGGGCAGCTCGGGGGAGGATCAGAGGGCAGGTTCCCGGAGGCATCGAGTTCGTCTACGACAACTACAACGGACTGGTCCTCGGGTACGGTCCCACCGAGCGTCCCTCCGAGGCGATTCTCTCGCTGGTTCTTTTCCCGCGCTGGGTTACGCTCTGCTTTCTGAAAGGCGCCGTCATGCCCGATCCGAAGAAGTTGCTCATGGGCAGCGGAAACATCGTCTGCCACCTTCGCCTCGAAGCCGCGACGGATCTCGACAAGCCCGATATCAAGCGGTTCATCCGGCACGCGATCACCACTGCGCGGCCCCCGTTTTCCGGAAGCGCAAGGCTGCGAACCGTCATCAGGGCGGTCTCGAAGAAGCAACGACCCCGGCGGCCGGCTTGAGCCAGGGGGCTCCGATGAAGCGATTGAGGTTGCGCCGTTTCGCTCGCATCCTCCTGGCCTTCCTGATTCCGGCCGCGTCGGGCTGCCAGTCGCAGAATTCCCCTACTCCGCCGCTGGGGTACCAGGTCGTTGGTACCTTTCCGCACGATCCCTCGGCCTACACGCAGGGCCTGGTGTTCGCCGATTCGCTTCTCTACGAGAGCACCGGCTTGTATGGCCATTCGGACATTCGCACGGTGGATCTTCGGTCCGGCCGGGTACGGAAGTCGGTTCCCCTGCCGGCAAATCGATTCGGCGAAGGGCTGGCACTCCTGGCAGGACGACTCTACCAGCTCACCTGGCAGTCCGAGCTGGGCTACGTATACGACGCCGCGACGCTGGCTCTTGCCGACTCCTTCCGTTACCGCGGTGAGGGCTGGGGCCTCGCGACGGATGGCCACAGCCTGATCATGAGCGACGGGAGCGACACCCTCCGATTCCTTGACCCTGGGACCTTCGAGGTCACCCATCGCCTGGCCGTCACATTCTCCACCGGGGCACCGGCCA
>JAYUAL010000005.1:0-2751 GCA_043741355.1 Gemmatimonadales bacterium
ATGCCGGCCAATTTCCGGGCATCCTCCATCGGACCCGACGCCGTCTATGGCGTCTGGAAAGACCCGGACGATGTGGAGCACGTGCGCGCCTACCCACTCCGGAAGGGTCCGGCCAACTAGGCTTAAGTCATTATCGGTCAGGGCTTAAGCCGATTATCTTATGCCGATGGAGCACCAGGCCCTGCCCGGATTCCGGGATTTTTTTCCCGAAGAGTTCGCCCTCCGGGCCCACATCTTCGAGGCCATGCGCGGCGTATCCCGGCGCTACGGTTTCGAGGAATACGACGGGCCGCCGCTCGAGGCCCTCGACCTCTACACCGGAAAGAGCGGGCCGGAGATCCTGGCCCAGCTCTATCACTTCACCGACAAGGGTGGGCGGGAGGTCGCGCTGCGCCCCGAGATGACCCCGACCCTGGCGCGCATGGTGGCCGAACGGGCCAATGGGCTCCGGAAGCCGATCCGGTGGTTCTCGATTCCCCAACTGTTCCGCTACGAGCGCCAGCAGCGGGGCCGCCTCCGGGAGCACTTCCAGCTCAACGCCGACCTGATCGGCGAACCCGGCCCGCTCGGCGATGCGGAGATCATCGCTCTCGCGATCGATGTGATGCGGGCCCTCGGTCTCACCGCGGCCGATGTGCGGGTGAGGGTCTCTGATCGCAGGCTCCTGGCGGTGCTCCTCGATGAGATCGGGGTGGGCGCGGAGCGGCAGGGGCTGGCCTTCGAGGCGCTCGACAAGTTGGGGCGCTCCGAGTACGGCCCCAGGCGGAAGGCGCTGGCCGAGGCGGGCGCGTCCGAGAAGGCCATCACGGCGCTGGAATCCCTTCCTCAAATCCGGACCTGGGCCGACCTCGAGGAGCGATTCCCATCGGCCGCGAAGGCGGGCCAGCCGCTTCAGGAAGCGCTCGCAGCCCTCGACGCGATGGGGCTCGGCGATTTCATCGACCTCGATCTGACCATCGTGCGCGGGCTGGCCTACTACACCGGGACCGTCTTCGAGCTGTTCGACGCCCAGCGATCCCTTCGCGCCATCTGCGGCGGCGGGCGCTACGACAGCCTCCTGGAGCAGATCGGAGGCGTGAACCTCCCCGCGCTCGGCTTCGGCATGGGAGACGTGGTCCTCGGCGAGCTGCTCAAGGAGCGAGGTCTGGCGCCCGATGCACCCACCGGCGCCCAGGTCTTCGTGGTCTCGGTCACCCCGGACGACCGGCCTGCGGCAATGCGCCTGTCGCATGACCTCCGCGACGCCGGCTTCCGGGTGGAGCATTCACTGGGCGATGACAAGATGGGCAAGCAGCTCAAGCTGGCTGATGCGCGACGGGCCCGCTTTGCGGTGATGCTCGGGCCGGAAGAGCGGTCCCGCCAGGCCGTGGTGCTCAAGGATCTTTCGGCGGGATCGCAGCGAGAGGTCCCGCTCGCGGGGCTCGCCGGCATCCTGTTGCATGAACTCGATGGTGGCCTTCCCGGCCCCCGCTCCCCACTCACCGCTCCCCGGACAAATGGCTGACAGCAAGGCATTGACCACCCGGGCCCAGGACTTCAGTGCCTGGTACAACGAATTGATCATGAAAGCTGAGCTGGCGGACTACAGCCCGGTGCGCGGTTGCATGGTCATCCGGCCCAACGGCTACGCCATCTGGGAAGAAATGCAGCGCGCCCTGGACCGGATGTTCAAAGACACCGGCCACCAGAATGCCTACTTTCCGCTGTTTATTCCCCAGAGTTTCCTGAGCAAGGAGGCGGAGCACGTCGAGGGCTTCGCCCCGGAGCTGGCGGTGGTGACCCACGGCGGCGGTAAAGAGCTGGAGGAGCCGCTGGTGATCCGACCCACGTCGGAGACGATCATCTACGCGATGTTCTCCAAGTGGATTCAGAGCTGGCGCGATCTCCCGCTGCTGATCAACCAATGGGCCAATGTGGTGCGCTGGGAGCTCCGGACCCGGCTCTTTCTCCGGACCACCGAATTTCTCTGGCAGGAGGGTCACACCGCCCACGCCACCGAGAACGAGGCGGAGGAGGAGACGCTCAAGATGCTGGGCGTCTACCGCACCTTCATGGAACAGTGGATGGCGATGCCGGTGCTGACCGGTCGCAAGACCGAGAGCGAAAAATTCGCCGGCGCGCTCCGGACCTACTCCTGCGAAGCGCTGATGCAGGACAACAAGGCGCTGCAGGCGGGCACCAGCCATAACCTGGGCCAGAATTTTGCCAAAGCGTTCGAGGTGACCTTTCAGACCGCCGAAGGCGGTCTTGATCATGTTTGGAGCACGTCCTGGGGCGTCTCCACCCGGCTGGTGGGAGGGCTGATCATGACGCACGGTGACGACAATGGCCTGATCTGCCCGCCCCGTCTGGCGCAATGGCAGGTGGTCATTGTGCCGATCTGGAAGACCGACGAGGAGCTTGCTCGGGTGCTGGAGGCCTCGGATCTCATTGCCCGGGATCTCCGCGCCGCCGGTCTCCGCACCCAGGTGGACCGGCGCCAGGGAATGAAGCCCGGCGCGAAATACTACGAATGGGAGGGACGCGGCGTCCCGTTCCGTCTGGAGCTGGGACCCAGAGATCTCGCCAATCAGACCGTGATGCTGGCCCGCCGCACCGGCGGCCCCAAGGAACCGGTACCGACGACCGGGCTCGCGACTCGGTTGCTCGAGGAAATGGACCGGATGCAGGATGCGTTGCTGGCTGCCGCGAAGGCGCGCCGTGAGGCCGGCTCGCTCCGGGGGCCGAAATCCAAACAGGAATTCATCGATT
>JAYUAL010000006.1:0-14605 GCA_043741355.1 Gemmatimonadales bacterium
TGATGCAGGTCCCTCCGAATTTTCCCGGCGAGATGATCCCGCTCATGGGGATGGTTACCGGAATAGTGAGCATGGTGGTCATCGGTCTGGTGATTGTGAAAGTAGCGCAGAGCCAGTTGGGCCAGGCCATCTCCCGGAGAATCAGCGGGCGCTCCGGAGCGGGCGCCCAGGAGCTGCGGGAAGAGGTCATGGAGCTGCGGGAACAGGTGAGCCACCTGGAGCAGCGGCTCACCGAGGGCGAGGAACGGATCGACTTCACCGAACGGTTGCTGGCGCGGGGGAAGGACCAGGCGCCGACCCATGGATGACATCATCAAGGTGGCGGCCTTCGTCGGAACCCTCGTTGGCCTCGGGGTCGGCGCGTACGCCGGGGTGACGGTGGTGTCGATCCTGAAACGGCGGTTCGACATGCCGGCCACCGGGCCGGGTCCCGACGAGCTGGAGGCGATCCAAGCCCGTCTCGCCAGCGTCGAGGTGCTGGAAGCCCGGGTGAACGAGCTGGAAGAGCGGGTCGATTTTGCCGAGCGGCTTATCGCCACCCAGCATGAATCCGAGCGCCTGTCTGCCGGACAGCCGCCCGATCACCGATAAACAAGCGCCATGGATATAGAAGGCGTTCTGGCCATCACGTTCATTTTCGGGGGCGGCACCCTGTTCCTCCTGGCCATCAGCCCGGTGGGCAAGGCGCTCGCCGACCGCATTCGCCACGGCGCCCAGCCGCTGGGCGCCGGCAGCACCGAGCCGGAGGTGCTCACCGAGCTCGAACAGCTTCGGGCGGACGTGGGCGAGCTGCAGGAGCGGGTGGATTTCACCGAACGCCTGCTGGCCCAGAAGCAGGCGGGCGGCCAGCTCCAGGCGGGGACCGATTCGCCATGAGCCTGCTCCAGACCCCGACTCCGGCGCCTCCGCTTCCGCCCATCGGGGCGGATCCGAATCTGGTCTTCGAGCGGCTGCAGGAATCGGCGCTGATGGTGCTGGTCCTGATCGGCTTCGTGATCGTGGCGGTCAAGGTGTTCGGGCCGCTGGCGCGCGCCTGGGCCCACAAGCTGGAGGGAAAAGTGGGCGACCCGGAGCTTCGGGCCGAGGTGGATCATATGCGCGAGCAGCTGGGCGACGTGGACGGACTCCGGGTGCGGGTCCAGGAACTGGAAGAGCGCCTCGAATTCACCGAGCGGCTGCTGACCCAGCGCCGGGACCAGGATCTCCTCCAGCGCGGGCGACCCGGCGAATGAACCCGAACGACGTCGCCCCGATGGTCATGTCCGCCGTGCTGTTCGTTTCTGTGGCCGTCGTGATGATCTTCCGGGGCCCGATCGGCAAGGCGATTGCCCGGCGCCTGGAGGGGAAGGCCGTCACCGATCCGGCACTGCTCGACCGTATTGACGAGCTCGAGCACCGGCTGGCCGAGCTGGAGCAGGAGCGGGGTCGGGTGGGCGAACTGGCCGAGCGCCTGGACTTCGCCGAGCGGCTGCTCGCGGCTCCGGAGCGCTTGAAGGATGCTGCGCGATGAGCTGGTTGCGGCACAACCTCGGGCTCGACGGGTTCGATCTGCTCATACAGGTCGGGGTGACCATCATGCTGATGGTGTGGGTCGGGGTGTCCAATGGACCCGAGGAGTTGTTCCCGATTATCACCGGCGCATCCCTGGTGGTGCTTGGTATCCGGCGTTCGCTGGCTCTGCGAAAAGCTGGGCACCCCGGTCTCACCACCGGCGAGATGGAAGCGGAGCGCATCGCCGAGCTGGAGCAGCGGGTGGCGGAGCTCGAAGCCTCGCAGGCCCACGTGGGCGACCTGGCCGAGCGGCTCGATTTTGCCGAACGCCTGCTGGCGCAGCACGCGCCGCCGCTCCGGGTGGTCGGTCCGGGCGAGGACCGCTGAGCGCGATGCGATTGAGCGATCCCGGTGAGCTTGCGCTGTTTCTCTCTGTCGGTGCGGGCTTCCTCGGCCTGTTCTTCGGCCCCATCGGGCAGGCCATCGGCCGCCGGATCGCCGGCGGCAAGTTGCAGGGCGATTCCGCGACCGGCCTCACCACCGGCGAGATGACCGCCGAACGGGTCGCTGCCATGGAAGAGCGTATCCTGGAGCTCGAGGGTGAGCGCGGCCAGCTTGAAGAGCGGCTCGACTTTGCCGAGCGGATGTTGAGCCAGGGGCAGTCGGAGCAGCGGGCGGCCGGACCGGGCGGTCAAACGTAAGGGAGTCGGAGTGGGCTGTTTGGCGTCGGGATCCGTCGGGTAGGTAGATTTCACGTGCCGGCGGCATCAACCTTGCCGGCCAGGAGATGGGGAGAACGATGCTGACGCGCGACGACATCCAATCGTTCCTGGACCGGGTCGAGGGTGGCACGGTCGAAGTGACTGAGCTCGAAGCGGGTTTATGGCGGGCCCGAACCCAGACCGGGGCCGAGTTCATCGTCAATTACGCGCCGCCGGTGGTGATTCTCCGGGTCCGCGTGATGCAATCGCCGGCCGCCGAGGACAAGCGGAGCCAGCTCTACCGCATCCTCCTCGAATTCAACGCCCGCGATCTGGTGCACGGCTCTTACGGGCTCGAAGGGGAGCACATCGTGCTCACGGACGCGCTCGAGCTGGCTGATCTGGACTTCGTGGAGTTCGAGGCGAGCTGGGATTCACTGACCCTCGCCCTAGCTTCGCATCTGAGCGCGCTCGCACCGTATCGCGAAAGGTAAGAGCTGATGGGGATCTTCGATCGCTTCTCGACGATGCTCAGGTCGAATATCAACGACCTGATCTCACGGGCCGAAAACCCGGAGAAGATGCTGAACCAGCTGATCCTGGACATGAAGTCCAACCTGGCCAAGGCCAAGCAGGAAGCGGCCGCCGCCATTGCGGACGAGAAAAAGCTCCAGGCCGACGCCGAGGCGCTCAAGAAGCAGGCGGAAGACTGGGAGCGGCGCGCCATGCTGGCGGTGCAGGAGGGCCGCGACGACCTGGCCACGCAGGCGCTCATTCGCTATAACGAAGCGCTGCAGGGTGCCCAGCAGCTGCACGAGACCTGGGTCAAGCACAAGGCGGATACCGAGAGCCTGAAGGGACAGCTCCGCCAGCTCAACGACAAGATCGAAGAGGCCAAGCGGAAAAAGAACATCCTGGTGGCGCGCGCCAAGCGGGCCGAGGCGCAGCAGCGGATCCAGGAGACCATGTCCGGCATGAACGACAAGAGCGCCTTCGAGTCGTTCGACCGCATGGCCGAGAAAATCGAAGCCATCGAGCGCAAGGCCCTTGCCGCCGCGGAAATCCAGCAGGAGTTCCAGTCCGACGATCTAATGGATCAGTTCAAGAAGCTGGAATACAAGGGCACCGCCGATCAGCAGCTCATGGACTTGAAGACCAAGATGGGGATGCTCGGCGCCGCCAAGGACACCAAGGCGCTGGGCGCCGGCGGCAAAAAGGGCGAAGCGGTCCACGATGCCGAGCTGCTGGAGAACGACGACACGAAGCCCTAGGGGCCAGGGGATTCGGCAACCCGGGAATCGGGGTTTGGCGCGGCACGGTCTCACCCGATCGCGCCGCGCTGCTATTTTCCCACCTCCCGGACACCCCGATACCCTGATTCCCGGTTCCCCGTGACTATCGCCAAGCCGACGTTCCTCATCCTCGCCGACGGCGATTTCTCCCCCATGACGTCCAAGACCGCCAATTCGGTGATCCGCTACCTCCCGGAAAGGGTGGTCGGAGTGGTGGACCGGGTCAATGCGGGGAAGACGGTGCAGCAGGTGCTTGGCTTCGGCGGCGGCATCCCCGTGGTCGGGTCGATGGAGGAGGGGTTGAAGTGCGGTCCAACCGCGGTACTGATCGGCATCGCGCCGGCGGGTGGGCAGCTGCCCGAGGAATGGCGCGATTGGCTGGCCGAAGCGCTCGACGCCGGCTGTGATCTCTGGAGTGGACTGCACACCTTTCTGTCCGACGACCCGGTGCTGGCGGCCAAGGCCAGGAAGAACGGCCGCACGATTCTCGACGTCCGCCGGCCGCCGCCGAAGCTCCCGGTCGCAATGGGCATGGCGCGGCTGGTGGATCCATACGTCGTCCTCACGGTGGGGACCGATTGCAACGTCGGCAAGATGACGGCGCAGCTCCAGTTGGTGCGGGGCCTCGAGCAGCGCGGGCTACGGACCCGGTTCGCGGCCACCGGGCAGACCGGCATCTTCATCGAAGGCTGGGGCACCGCGGTAGACGCTGTGGTGGCCGATTTCATCGCCGGCGCCGCCGAGGAGCTGGTGCTGACCGCCGCGGCGGGCGCCGACGTGGTGCTGGTGGAGGGGCAGGGGAGCATCAACCACCCGGGATACTCCGGTGTCACGCTGGGCCTCCTGCACGGAAGCTGTCCCGACGGGCTGATCCTCTGCCACCAGGCCACCCGCGAATTCATCGGCGAATATCGCGGCGAGCCATGGCTCCGGATTCCTCCTCTCGCCGACTATGTGAAGATGTATGAGCTGATCGGCTCGGCCGTCCATCCCACCCGGGTCATCGCAGTGTCGATGAACACCTACGATCTCAGCGACGCCGAGGCGCGTGGGGCGTGCGCGGCGGCGACCCGCGACACCGGGCTACCATGCACCGACCCGGTGCGATTCGACCCGGCGCCGGTGCTGGACGCGGTAGTCGCGGGGCGGACGGCGTATCTGGCTGGTCGTATGAGCTAGGCGCGGTTGGCGCCATGCGCCGGCCGAGGTCAGCGGCCATGGGGATCCGGCCGAAATCGTCCACCAGCACCATGGCCCCGGTCACTCCGGGGCGACGGGAGAACCCTCGCGTGACAGGTGGCGACCGATGACCGAGATCGAAATCGCCGCCCGTCTGGCTGTGGCGGGCCTTTCCGGGATGGCCGTCGGACTCGAACGGGAGTGGTCCGGCCACGCCTCCGGGCCGCGGGCCCACTTTGCCGGGGTCCGGACGTTTTTTCTTCTGGGCACCCTTGGCGGCTTTGCCGGATGGCTGCTGCAGGTGGGCGGCCAGGTGTCCTCGGGGGCGATACTGCTTGCGACAGGGGCGTTCATCGTCGTGGCGTACCTGAGCGCGGCACGCCGCGGTAGCGAGGGCATCGACGGTACCACCGAAGCGGCGGCCCTGGTCGTCCTGGGTATCGGGGTGCTCGCTGGGTGGGGATCCCTTCGCGTCGCCAGCGGCGCGGCGGCCGTTGTCGTCCTGGTCCTCCGCGAAAAGAGCACCATCCACGGCTTCCTGAAGCGGATCGGAGAGGAAGAGCTCCGCGCCGCGCTCCAGTTTGCGGTGCTGGCGCTCGTGGTTCTGCCGTTGCTGCCCGAAGGGCCGATCGGGCCTTTCGGCGGGATCAGGCCGAGATCGCTATGGACCGTCGTCCTCATATTTTCGGGAATCAGTTTCGCCGGATACCTCGCGCGGCGTGCGCTCGGAGACACCCGGGGATATCAGGTCGCGGGCGCGCTCGGCGGGCTGCTTTCGTCCACCGCCGTCACGCTGAGGTTTTCCCGCCAAAGCCGCCGCGAGCCGGGAAGCAGCGAGGCCCTGGCCGTTGGCACCGTGGCCGCGTGCACTGTGCTCATCCCACGGCTGCTCGTCTTTACCCTGGTGCTGAACCCCGCCCTCCTGCCGGCGGCGGCGGTGGCGTTGGCACCCGTGTTGGTGGCGGGGTTGCTCATGGTTTTGCCCCGAGTCCGGCATTCCGCGCCGAGTTCCCCATCGGCCGAGCTTTCCGAGAGCAAGAACCCCCTGCAGCTTCGGTCGGCGATTCAGATGGCAGTCGCTTTCCAGGTGGTCATGAGCCTCCTCGGCGTTCTGAGCGGGCGGTTCGGTGAGACCGGGGTCCTGGCCGCCGCGGCCCTCCTCGGTTTGACCGACATGGATGCTCTGACCTTCGGCATGAATCGATTGGCCGAGACTCCGGTGCTCATCCTGACGGCGGCGGGCGCCCTGGCCCTCGGGGTCACGGTCAACTCCGCCTTCAAAACCGGCCTCGCCATTGCGTTCGGGTCATCCCGGTATCGGAGGGTCGTGGTGCCGGGGCTCCTGGTCCTCACGGCCGCCGGGGCGGTGGGCTTCTGGTTGGTCAAATGGCTCAATTCCTCAATTTGATTCGCACCAGCTTCACTCTCCCTTCATCCGCCCCATTGCAGGTTACCGGTGCTCCCGCATCGGTACTTGTCATAGGAGGCGGTCATGCTCAGCACAGTCATGGTTCCACTGGACGGCTCCCGATTCGCCGAAGCCGCACTTCCCATCGCCACGCGGCTCGCTGTCAGCGCCCGGGCGCGCATGTACCTGACCATGGCGAACCAGCCGGTCGCCGCGGTGGTGGGCATGGGGGAGATGGCCGGCTTCCAGTTCAGCCCCGACGACGAAGTGCGCCCTGAGGGCTGGGAATACCTCGCCGAGATCGCCGCGAAGTGTGGCCAGATCGGCGACTGGCCGGTGCAGTTTCAGCTCGTCGACGGCCTGGTGGGAGAAGCGGTGTGCGACGAGGCCGGACGCATCGGGGCCGACCTGATCATCATGGCCACCCACGGCCGGGGAGCGCTCGGGCGACTCTGGCTCGGCAGCGTCGCCGACCACGTCGTGCGCCACTCGAACCGGCCCGTCCTGCTGGTCCATCCCGGGCGCGACTGGGCCGGATCCGTGAACTGCGACCTTGGCGACATTCTGGTCGCCCTCGATCAGTCAGAATACTCTGATGCCATCCTAGACCCGGTGGTCGACCTCGCCCACATCACCGGGGCGGGGGTCACCCTGCTCACCGTGGTGAGCCCGGTGTTCGACGCCGCCGAACCCACGATGCCTCACCCGGTTCCGCAGCATCCCGGAATCCAGGCGCGACGATCCGATGAGGCCCACTGCAGGCTTCGGCGGGTCGCGACGCGCCTGGGGAAGCGCGGCATCAGGGTCTCGAGGCGGGTAGTCGCGAGCGGCAGCGCGGCGGGCGGGATTCTGAGCGTCCTCGAGGAGTCGCGCTTCGACATGGTTGCCCTCACCACCCATGGTGCGGCGGGCGTGCGCCGGCTGCTCCTCGGTAGCGTCGCCGAGAAGGTGATCCGTGCCGCCGGAAAGCCCGTGCTGGCGCTTCATCCAGCCTTCTAAACCGACTGGCGCAGGGTAGAAATCATGATGGAGACGGCCTGAACCGGGCCGGCCGGGCTCAAAGGCGGCCGGTTGCCAGGGCGCGGTTTACATCGCTCCGGGAAACTACGCCAACCAACTCGCCATCCTGCTGCACGAACAGCCGGTGCACGTCGCCGTATTCCATCGCGAGGGCCGCTTCCCGGAGCTCGGTGTCCGGGCCGACGGTCAGGGTCGGCCTGGTCATCACCTCCTGCACGGTGGTCGAATCGAGGTCCATGCCCTCCGATTGGGCCTGCAGGAGATCCGAAGACGTGACGGCGCCCGCCATCCGGCCCAGTGCGTCGACCACCGGGGTACCGGACACATGCTGTTCGGCCAGGTACGCGACGGCCTCGCGGAGGGTCGCTTCGCCCCGGAGGACCAACACTTCCCGGGTCATGACGTCCGCAACGGTAATCATGGGGCGCTCCTTGAGTGAGGCGACCGTACACTAGTCCCCGCGGCATGAAGGAAGGTGTAAGCCGGCGTGAAGGCGTGCTGGGTCACCCCGAAACCACGGCCCAGGCGGCAACGTGGTACGCACCGCAATGGTAAGATCCCCATGTCCGGGCTTCCCCGTGATACGATGGCGGGGTGTCCGATTCGGAACCCGTCCTCTGTCTTTTCCTTCCGGAGCTGACGTCCGCTGGGCTGGCCCGGTTGCGCCATTCGCTGCCGAGGCTTGTCCTCACCCCGCTTGGCCTGGAAATCCCGCTGGACAACCACGCGCCCGAGGAGTTGCTCTCCCTCTTCTTGCGCTGCGGCGTCACCGCCCGGGCCACCCGTATCACCACGCGGGCTCCTTCCGGTTGACGCCGCTGCGCCCGGGGCCCAAGTTTCCGCCGGAGACCACCTCCGACCCGAACTGAGCCTTGCCTTGCTTCAGCCCGCCGCCGTCCGGGACATCTTTACCAGCATCGCCGACTTCTTCGGCACCAGCCGTGGGGCCGTGGTCCACCGGCTCCTCAACGTCCTGGCGATCTGGGTGGCTGGCTGGCTCGCCTACCAGGTGGTGCGGCGCATCGCGAGGCGGATCATCGCCGCGGTGGACGATGGCGACGACGCGACAATGACCGCCGCGGAGCGGCAGGGGCATACGGTGGCCCAGATTGTCCGGAGTGCGGGGCGGCTGCTGATCCTGCTGATCGTGGGGCTGCTCACCGCCGGACAGTTCATCGCCATCGGCCCACTCCTCGCTGCCGGCGGGATACTGGGCCTGACTTTCTCGTTCGGGGCCCAGAGCCTGGTCAAGGACCTGATCGCCGGATTCTTCATTCTCTTCGAGAATCAGTTCGGCATCGGCGACGTGATCGAGGCCGCCGGCAAGAGTGGCACCGCGGAACGAATGACCCTGCGGGTCACCATGCTGCGGGACCTTCGCGGGGTGCTTCACGTCATCCCCAACGGCCAGATCACCACGTTGAGCAATCTGACCCGCAGCTGGTCCCGCGCGGTGGTGGAAGTCGGCATTGGCTACGAAACCGACCTGGACCGCGCGCTCTCGGTCTTTCGGGACGAGCTGGCAGCGTTTCAGGCCGGCCCGGAGTGGACGAGCCGCCTTGAGGGAAGTTCCGAGGTGCTGGGCGTGGAGCAGCTCGGCGAGCATGGCGTGGTGATCCGCACCTTGCTTCGCACTGCCCCCGGGGCGCAGTGGGAGGTGGCGCGGGAGTTCCGCCGCCGCATCAAGAACCGCCTCGACGCGGAGGGCATCGAGATTCCGTTTCCCCAGCGCACCGTCCACGTGCGCCACCACGCCGCCGGGCCCGGAGCCGGAGCGCCGGCCTTTCCCGCAGAGGGGTCGTGACGCTGCGGCTCTTCAACACGATGACCCGGAGCCTTCAGGACTTCGAGCCGGTGACGCCGGGCCGGGTGACGCTTTACTCGTGCGGCCCCACGGTATGGAACTACGCCCACATCGGCAACTTCCGGACGTTTCTCTTCGTGGACCTGCTCCGGCGCTGGCTGGCCTCGCGGGGTCACGAGGTCTACCACATCATGAATCTGACCGACGTGGACGACCGGATCATTGCCGAGGCCGGCAAGCGTGGCATCACGATCGCCGAGCTGGTTGCGCCGTTCATCGCCGCGTTTCACGAAGATCGCGAGTATCTCCGCATCGTATCGGCCCATGATTTTCCCCGGGCCACTGAGCACGTCGAATCGATGGTCCAGATGGTTGCGGGATTGCTGGCGCAGGGCACCGCCTACCAGGGCGACGACGGCTCGGTCTACTTCGGCATCGACCGGTTCCCCTCGTACGGCCGGCTGTCCCGGCTGGACCGGCGGGAGCTCAAAGCGGGCGCCTCGGGCCGCGTCTCCACCGACGAGTACGACAAGGAAAACGCCCGCGACTTCGTGCTCTGGAAGGCGGCCAAGCCCGAAGATGAGGCAGTGGGCGCGGCGTGGGACGCGCCCTTCGGTCGGGGCCGTCCCGGGTGGCATCTCGAATGTTCCGCCATGGCCCTGGAGCTGATCGCCCGGCGCTACGGCGTAAAGGTCCTGGATATCCACACCGGCGGGGTGGATCTCATTTTCCCGCACCACGAGGACGAGATTGCCCAGAGTTGCGCCTACACCGGCGAGCCGGACTTCGCGCGGGTGTGGATGCACGCCGCGTTTCTCCGGGTGCGGGGCACCAAGATGTCGAAACGCTTCGGCAACATCACCACCGCGCGGGATCTCCGGCAGGACGGGATCGACCCGGGGGCGATCCGGCTCCTGGTCTACCAGACCCACTACCGCCAGGAGCTCGACCTGACCGATGAGGCGCTCGCCGCGGCGGGTGAGGGCGCCAAGCGGCTGGGCGAGTTCGCCCGCCGGCTCGAGGCCGCGGCGGGCGGGTCCGACGACTCCGCGTTTTCCGAGGCGGCCGAACAGCTCGAGCGCGGATTCATCCAGGCGCTGGACGAAGATCTGAATGCTCCACGCGCCGTCGCCGAAGTGTTCGATTTCGTCTCCACCGGAAACCGGCTGCTCGACCAGGGAGCCCATCCGGGCAAGCGCGCGCTCCAGGCGTGGCAGTTCATCGACGGAGTCCTCGATGCAGCCACCCGGTCAGAGGCGCGCGAGATCCGGCTCGGAGGCACCATCGATCCTGGCGACGAAACACCGCCGGAAGCTCCCCCAGCCGATCCGGCCGGACAGCAACGCTGGGCCGAGGTCTGGGCGGCGCGGCGGCTCGTCGCGAAGGGGCGCCGCAATTTTGCGGAAGCCGATCGGATCCGCGCCCGGCTCGCCGGTCACGGCTGGCAGGTTCGGGACCGCAAGGACGGCGGATCGGAGGTGTCCCGCACCTGAGCAAGGAACAGCTCGCGGCGCAGCTCCAGGAAGCCCTCGGCGAGGCGTACCGGGTCGAGAATCCCCTGGGCGAGGGCGGATTTGCCGTCGTCTACCTGGTGCGGGACCTCAACCTCAAACGGCGGCTGGCGGTCAAGGTCCTGTCGCCCGATCTGATCACCTCGCGTACCGTGCTGGACCGGTTCCGCCGCGAGGCCGAGACGGTGGCCCAGCTCAGTCATCCCCACATCGTGCCGCTGCACTTCATCGGACAGAAGGACGGTCTGCTCTATCTGGTGATGGAATGCATCGACGGCGGCAGCCTGGCGGACCGGATCGAGAAGGAAGGCCGCCTGCCGCCGGCGGAGGTAGCCCGGATTCTCCGGGAAGTGGCGAGCGCGCTGGACTACGCCCACAAGCGCGGCGTCATCCACCGCGACATCAAGCCCCACAATGTCCTGATGGAGGCCGAGACCGGCCGGAGCCTCGTCACCGATTTCGGCATCGCCCGGACCGCGGAGGGGGGCTCCCTCACCGCCACCGGCATGCTGGTGGGAACCCCGGCATACCTGAGCCCCGAGCAGGTAGCCGGTGAGGGCGGCGACCACCGCGCGGATATCTACGCGCTGGGCGTGGTTGCCTACGAAATGCTCACCGGGCAGCCGCCCTTTACCGGTCCCACCCCAACCGCCGTTCTCCTGAAGCGCCTGGGCGAGCCGCCCCCGGCGCTGGCCAAGGTGCGGCCCGAGGCGCCGGAGCTGCTGCGGGACGTCATCGAGGGCATGCTGGCGAGCGATCCGGCGCAGCGCTTCCAGAGCGGCGGCGATGTGGTGCGCGCGCTCGACGGCCTGCCCCCGGTGTCGGGCGGCCACAGCACCGCCGAGTTCCTCCTCAGGGGCAAGAAGCGGAAACGCGCCCGAGGCCTGGTGATCGCCACCGGTGGGCTGGCTCTTGCCACGGCCGCCGCGGCCGTGGTGCTTCTGACTCGCAAGCCGGAGGTGGTGGTGGCGCCGGTGGATCCCGGCATGGTGGTGATTGCCGGCGGCGCCTACACCATCGGAAGCGACTCCGGCGTTTCGCTGTCACGGCCCCAACACAGCATCACGGTCAAGCCCTTCGGCATTGATCTGCACGAGCGCCCGCGGTGGCCACCCGCCGGCCTTCACCCCCCCTCGATGACCGCACCTGGATCGTCGTTCCCTTCGAAAACATCGCCCGGGTAGCCGATATCGACTGGCTCAAGGATGCCAGCGTCAATCTGCTCTACCTCGACATGTCCAAGTGGCTTGACATCCGCGTCATCGACGACGAGCGCGTCGCTGACCTGATCCGGGAAGTCCCCGAAGCTCGGGGCGGTGTACAGCTCACCCTGCAATCCGGCATGGCGGTGGCGAAGCGCGCCGGAGCCGGGAGGCTGGTGATGGGGGATCTGCTCAAGGTGGGCGCCAGGACCCAGATCGTGGGGAAGGTATTCAACGTGCGCACCGGGCAGCGGCTCCGCACGGTGCGTCAGGAGGCCGCGAACCCCGATTCGATCATGGCCAGCTTTGGCTTGCTGGCGCGGGGTGTGCTCAACCTGGAGCCATCCTCGGCCGGAAGTGCGGGCGGCATCGGCACCGCGTCGGTCGGCGCGTACCAGTCGTACATCGCGGGCGTGAGTTTTCTCAACCGCTGGATCCTCGACTCGGCCCGGACCCAGTTCACCCGCGCGCTGGAGCTCGATTCGACCTTTGCGCTGGCGCACTACAAGCTGGCGCTGGTTTTCGGATGGGATGCTCCGGGCAACCCCGAGGGGCTTCGGCACGCCAATCAGGCCCTTCGTCTGGGGACCGGACTGCCGGAGCGGGAGCGTTCCCTGGTGGCGGGGTACGCCGCCTTCTCGGGCGGCCGCTACGCCGAAGCGTGTGACGTTTTTTCCAGGATGGTGCGATCCGATTCGACCGACGTCGAGGCTTGGTACAATCTGGGAGAATGCAGTTACCACGATCCCGCTGTCGTCGCTCGCGGGGGAGACAGCACCCGACTGGTGTTCCGCGGGAGCTGGAACACGATGCTGCGCGCCTTCCGGAAGACCCTGGGCCTGGATCCGACCTACCACCTCGCCTTCCCGCATATCCAGGATGCCCTGCTCGTCTCGACCCGGAGCGGCTGTGTCCTCCGGAGCCAGCAGTCCCAATGCGGGGGCCAGGACCCGACCTACCAGGCCTTTCTGCTCCGGGATGCCGATTCACTGGTCATCGTCCCGGTTAGCCTGACCAGAAATCCCGAACAGTATGCCGCCCAGGGGCTCCGTTGGGCCGAGCAGCACGCCCGGGCCCGGAATCTGGAAGAGGCCCGGGCGGCGGTCGAGGCCTGGCTCCAGGCCGCCCCGAATGAGAGCCGCCCGAAAGCCGCGTACGCGCGCCTGCTCCTCCGACTGGGAGATCCGGCGGGTGCCTGGGCCATGCTCCGGCAGGTCCCCCCGAACTCGGTTCGGAGCCGGATCGAGCGGGCAAATTTCATGGTCGATCGGATCGAGGCGGCGGTCAAGCTGGACAGCACTGAAGAAGCCGGCCGAGTTGCCGAATCCCTGCAGGCCATGACGGACACGATCAGCGGCGCCTCGACCCTGGGCGCCGTGGTTCGGAGCGTGTTCGGTCATCTGGGCACGCTGGGCGTCAACGTCAGGAGGTCGATTCCGGGGCCACCGTGGGTCACTCGCTATTTCGAGCTGCAAGCCAAGGCCCTGGTAGGGGCGCCGATCGACAGCCTGTTCGAGGCCGAGGCGGTCTTTGCCAGGAATGCCGCCCAGGGGCAGGGAGCGGCACGAGCCGCACAACTGATTGAGCCCTCCCTAGTCTGGGTAGACCCAAAAATCCGGCAGGGTCGTTGGCCGGCCGCGGACACCGCAAGCTCCGACCCCCGGCTCCGCCTCGTTTCGGTGCTGGCCACGGGAGATACCACCCGGTTCCGCCTCGCGCTGCTCCATTTCGACTCCATTGCGACGTCGGTTCAGGATGGCGCGGATAACGGGTTTGCGTTGGCCGGAGCGCTGGCCCACCTGGCCGTGGCGGATACCAGCGGGGCGCTTCGGGCTCTCCGGACCTTTCAGGCCAGCACCTGGCTCAAGACTCCGATCCTGGATCGGCTGGGAGCTGGGTTCGCTTTCTCGGGGATGCTCTGGGCGCGGACCTTCCTGCTTTTGGGTGATCTGGAAGCCGCCACCGGGCGGCGGGCAGAGGCTGTTGCCGCATACCGGAAATTCGTTCAAATGTGGCAGGGAGCGGACCTGGAGCTTCAGCCGATGGTGGCCCGGGCTCGCGCGGCACTGGCGCAATTGGGCGGCTGACCTTCTCCCCGTCGATTTCGGTGTTTCTTCGGGCAGCAGAATTGAGATACTCGGGGCCTCGGCAGGTTGGTCCGCGAACCCGTGAGTCTCTCCCCAGGGATGGGCCAAGGCTGGGCAATCCCGAGGTCCGGCTAGTTCCGGTTGACTGGCAAGAAGGAGTGAGCTAAAATACGAGTCTGTCACAATCTGCGTGCTTTTGGCTGGCGTAGCTCAATCGGCAGAGCAGCGGTTTTGTAAACCGCAGGTTGAGGGTTCGAGTCCCTCCGTCAGCTCCAGTGTCGCAGGAAAAAGCTTCGGTCATCGGAACCCCGCTCTATGAAGCGGGGTTCCGTGTCCACGGCAGTGAGTGATAGCGCGGTGGGGTGGCCGAGTGGCTAATGGCAGCAGACTGTAAATCTGCCGGGCTACGCCCTACGTAGGTTCGAATCCTACCCCCACCATCGGCGCAAAAACGTTCAGACGCGAAGCGGCCAGGTGAGATCGATGGAAGCGTGCATTGGGCGGGCAGGCGTCGTAGCGACTTTGCGGGTGTAGCTCAGTTGGTAGAGCATCAGCCTTCCAAGCTGAGGGTCGCGGGTTCGAGTCCCGTCGCCCGCTTGAGGTCGCTCGCGTAGCTCAGTTGGTAGAGCGCATCCTTGGTAAGGATGAGGTCAGCGGTTCAATCCCGCTCGCGAGCTCTGGAGGGACGTAAGTCGGTAAGTCGGTAGGTGAGTGGACCGACGCACCCACTCACCGACAATACAGGGAACTCAACCGGGCATTGAGCCATGGCGAAAGCGAAATTTGATCGCACCAAGCCGCACGTGAACGTTGGGACCATCGGGCACGTGGACCATGGGAAGACGACGTTGACGGCGGCGTTGACCAAGGTGAGCGCGGACAAGGGCTGGGGGTCGACCTACATCCCCTA
>JAYUAL010000007.1:0-2745 GCA_043741355.1 Gemmatimonadales bacterium
CCCCATCCAACCCCAGCGCGGATCAGCAATGAAGCCACCCATCCGGTTCCTTCTGCTGCTCCTGGGAGTTGTGGTGCGGCCGGCATTCTCCCAACCACCGCAGCCGGTGTGGCAGGCCGACCTGCAGATCAAGGCGTTTACGGTGTCCGAAGCGAACGGGAGCCTGGTGGCCAAAGTGGTTGTGCTCACGGAATTCGGCGAGGCGATGGCGGCCAAAATCGAAGTCCTGCTGCCCGTCGGCGTCGGCATCGTGCACCTGAGTGCCGGGTGTGTCGCGGGACCCAGCGCGCCCGGCGTCCCTTCGCTCCGCGCGCGCGTAATCTGCACGATCGGCAACCTGCGGCCGCGCGATCAAAGGGAATTCTCGGTGACCACCACATCGCCCCCTCCCGGCGCCTCCCGCCGGTTCGGGGTCATGGCGACCAGCGATACGCCGGATCCGAAACCGGGGAACAATTTCATCGAGAAGGTCATCCCATGATCTCGCCGAGCGAAGATCCAATTCGAACGAATTCCATGAGGAGGCGCTCCATGCGGTCCGTTTTCGTCGGGGTGGCAACCGTGTCACTGCTCGGAGTCTCGCTGTCTGGAGTAAGTGCGGCTCAGAGCAGGGTCACGCTTTCAGGAGGCGGGTTCGTACCGGGCAGCCGGGAGCTCTTTTCCATCGACTTCGCGGCGGAGCCCCTGGGAGAGTTTCCCAAGCGCCTGAAGCTGCTCTCGGGCAACCTGACCATGGTCATGAAGGACGGGGTGCCTGCGCTCCGGGCATCCGATCCCGCGGGGTTCCTCATCAATCTCTCCGAGCGGCTTCCCCAGGACTTCACCCTGGAATTCGACATCCTGCCCAAGGCGTGCTGCAATCCGGTGGACCTCGCGTTCGAAGGTACTCCGACCCAAGATCGCGGGCCTGCCTCGATGATGGTGGAGTGGCACGCCGAACGCCTGGCCACGATCGGGGGCGGACCGATGTTCCAGATGAACATGCCGGCGGAGCTCAAGCCACTGCTGCCGTCCCAGCCCACCGAGATCCGGGCGAGCTTCCAAGGCACGACCTTCACCCTGTATACCAACGGCCAGCAGATCTTCACCGTTGATCGAAAGTTCCCCCGGGGACGGGTGTTCCGCATCCTGCTCGGCGGACAGGACGACGACAAATACGCGGTGTATCTGACCAAGCTGCGGATCGCGACGAACCTGCCGGCACCCAGTGGTACGGCCAGCAACTCGCAGGCCCTCTCGGGCAGCAGCATCGCATCGTCTTCTCAAAGCACTCCCACGGCGGTAGGCGCGAACAGCCCAGGCACAGCCGTCGGATCACCCACGGCGATCCCGGTGAGCGCGCCTTCAGGGCCCGGGGTGACCTCGGGACCGCTCGCCGGAGGAACCCCACCGACGGCTGGGGGTGCGGCGGCGGTCGGCGGGACGACTTCCTCCCAGAGCGGGCAAAAGCCCGGCCCCCCCGGATCGGGGGGGAGCACGGGCGGGTCGGGTTCCGGAACCCCCACCGCGGGAAACCCCACGATCGCGACGACGCAAGGCACTGTCGTCGGCGGTACGGCGGCCGCTCCGACAGCAATTGTCGCCACCATGGCACCGGCGCCGCTTCCCCCGAATGCGGGGCGCTATCGCGTCACTATCACGGGTTTCGCCGCTTCCAAGGGCACCGTAGATGATCCGAGAGACTATGACGGGGTCAAGGACGAGGTATACGCGGCAGCTGCGGCGGTGCTCTGGGATCGCACCAACAGTACGGTGCGCGGCCAAAGCGTCATTCGGTCACGCGAGTACGGCGACGTTGGGAACGGTCAGCGCGGCACCCGGATCCAGGCGGGAAGTGCCACGGTCACCGGCGGCATCTGGGGCGGGAACGGCACCGACTTCGCGCCCCAACAATACGACCCTCGCGGAAGTGCGCTGCCGGCCGCTTCGATCGACCAGCTGCCGCTGCTGGTGTGGGAAGGCATCCTGACCGACGGCTTGGACGGCCTGCTCATCGTGCCGTCGCTGTGGGAATCCGATCAGCAGCCCCGGGGCTATGACAACTACCAGACTAGCTGGAAGAGCTCGCCGATCTCCGTGCTATCGAGCCCAACGGTACAGCGCCAGCTCAATACGCCGACGATCAGCTCGGCGGTGGTGCCCAAGAACCCCGCGGTCCAGGTCGCCAACGCGCTGACTACCCTCTTCACGGGTGGACTGGTCGGAAGCTTCGGTTTCATCAGCATGCTCGCCACCGCCAACCTCGATCGCCCGATCGGGCTCGCGCCGGGCGGCAATGCGACGGAATACCAGGATCGCCTTGTCGTCATCACGCGCGAAAAGCTCAAGACGCTGCAGCCGGGCTACGGGACGACTGTCTCCGTGCCGTTCGCCGAGCCGGCCAATGGCAGTCTCGATGGCGTCTACATGTTGTATCTCCGCGTGGACCGGATCCAATGATCCGCCAGCGCGTGGTGACGGTAGGTTCCCGCGTCGTCGCGATAGCCGGTCTCTCGCTAGGGCTGGCTCGCGGAGCCTGGGGGCAGGGGCCCTTCGTGCCGAACGGGCGGGATCTCTTCGTGCTCGATCTGGCCGGCACCCCGGTGGGCGGGTTCCCCCGCGGGATCCAGGTGCTCACCGGGGGCCTGACCGTGGTCGACAAGGACGGCCAGCGCATGCTGCGGGCCTCCTCCCCCTCGGAGTTCCTGATCCGCTTCCCCCAGGCGCTGCCGCAAGACTTCACGGTCGCCTTCGATTTCATCCCCA
>JAYUAL010000008.1:0-2745 GCA_043741355.1 Gemmatimonadales bacterium
GTGAGTCGGCCGCTCACCGCGGCCATGAGTTTGTTTCGTTCCCGGAAGATGGGGCGCAGCTTGGTGAAGGCGAATGCCATTCCGCCCGCGAAGACCAGCAGCACCACCAGCGTGCCGGTGGTGAGCCGCCAATTGAGCCAGAACAGCGCCACCATGGCAATGGCGGCCTTGACCAGCCCCCCGGCCAGCTGCACCAGCCCGGTCCCGACCAGATTCCGGATTCCTTCGGCGTCGTTCATGACCCGAGACAGCAGGATGCCGGTCTGCGTGGAGTCGAAGTAGCGAACCGGCAGCCGGAGGACATGGGACTGCACTTCGCGGCGCAGGTCGGTGATGGCCCGCTGCGCCGCAACGCCCAGCACCCGTACCAGCGAGAACGAGGTCACGGCCTGGACCACCGTGGCGCCCAGTACCGCGAGCGCAATGGGCAGCAGGAGGTGGCGCTGGCCCGCCTTGAGGACGTTGTCGATCAGGAACTTCGAGCTCGCCGGCAGCACCAGGCCCGCGAGCTGATTGATCAGCATGATCAGGAAGCCGATGGCCATCCGGCTCCGATAGCGCCAGATCAGCTCCCGGGCTTCGCGCCACGCCACCCCGAGCGTGACTTTTTTCTTCTTCTGTTCCGGTTCTGCCATCAGGAGCCCCGGCGGGCGGCCAGCGCCTTCTCGACGCGTTGACGGAAATAGGCGAACGCTTCCCGGCCTTCCTCGCATTGGGTGCTGATCCATTCGGTGTAGCGGAAGGTCCTGGTTGAGCCCGCAGCGCGCAGTTCGGCGAGCCAGGGATAGACCTTCGCGAAGAGGAACAACCCTTCGCCGGAGTTCTCCGCCAGATAGTCGGGGTTCACGATCCCGTGCCGGGCCAGCCCGTACGCCATTTCCCAGTAGCCGACCACCTGGCGGAAGGCGGTGTTGCCGGGATGGTCGGGCTTGGTGATCGACAGCAGCTCATCGGCGCTGCGGGGCCAGAACTCTGCGGCCAGGTAACGGCGCGATTCGCGCAAGACGGTCTCGCGGCGGAGGTCGTAGAGCCGCAACACCAGGTCGGCGTCGTGGTGGTCGGGCGAATCCTTGATCATCGCGTTGCGCGGGCGGGGCACCGGAATGCTCATCAGGAATCCTCGGGAATCGGTGCGGGGGCCGCCGGTGCCCGCCGGCCTCGGAAGACCCGGGCCGACAGGTGGAACAGCTTTTCCCGCGTCTCGTCCAGAATCTCGTAGTAGGTCGGGATCGCCACCAGCGTGAGCACCGTGGAGGTGATCACCCCGCCGATCACCGCCACTCCGAGCGGAGAGCGGAACTGGGAGCCTTCGCCGGTGCCCAGCGCGATGGGCATCATCCCCGCGATCAGCGCGAACGTCGTCATCAGAATGGGCCGGAGCCGGATCGCGCCCGCCTCGATCAGCGCCTCGCGGAGCGGCTTGCCGTCCCGCTCCCGCGACCATTTGGCGAAGTCCACCAGCAGAATCGCGTTCTTCGCCACGATGCCCATGAGCAGGATAACCCCGATAAGGCTCATGATATTGATCGAGGTCCCGGTAATCGCGAGGGCCAGCATCACCCCGATCAGCGACAGCGGCAGCGACAACATGATGGCCAGGGGATCGACGAACGAGCCGAACTGGATCGCCAGGATCAGGTACATGAACAGCGCCGCCACCCCCAGCGCCAGAAAGATATTTCCGAAGATCTCGGTTTGCTGCGCCGCGTCGCCTCCCTGCGTGATGGTGACCCCGTCGGGGAGAGCGATGCCCGCCACCCGGACTTGTGCGTCAGTCATCACCTCGCCGGTGGAGCGCCCCGAGGCGTTCCAGCCCACGACGACCACCAGGTCCCGGTTCAGGTGGTCGATTACCGCGGGGCCGATGCCCTGGGTGATTCGCGCCACCTGCCCCAGCGGCACTGTCGCCGGGGCGGAGGTTGCGGTGCCGGGGATGACCAGCGGCAGATCGCGCAGGTCGGTGAGCCGCTGCCTCGCCTCGGGCGAGAGCCGCACCACCACGTCGCGGGTCTCGCCGCTGGGATCGAGCCAGTCGCCGGCGTCGATGCCGGCGAAGGCCGGGCGGAGCGACTGGGCCACCTGCCCCACGGTGACCCCGAGACTCCCGGCCATTCCCCGGTCCAGGTCCACGTTGATCTCGGGCTTCTGGCCCTTGGTCGACAGCGCGAGGTCTACTGCGTTGGGAACCTGCGCGATCTCCGCTTGGACCTTCTCCGCCACGGCGTTGAGAGACACCAGGTCTGCGCCGCGCACTTCGAGCTGGAGCTGCTTCCGGCCGCCGCCGATGTCGCTGGTGAACACCGCCAGCTTGACGCCGGCCACGCTGCGGATCTCGCTCCGCGCGATGGCCGCGAATTCCTCGGCCGAGATTCGGCGCTCGTGCTTGGGGGTCATCTTGACGTAGATCAGCCCCTCGTCCACCGCGCCGGTCCGGCCCGCGCCAAGCGTGCTGTAGGTGTAGCGGATTTCGGGGTGGGAGCGGATGAGCTTGCCCACCTCCTCGGCCTTGCGCCGGGTGTATTCCAGGTTCGAGCCCGGCGGCGTCTCGAGCTGTACGGTGAACTCGGACTTGTCGTCGACCGGGATGAAGCTGGTGCCCACGAGTCCAAGCTTCGGCATCGCGAGCGCGAAGGCGAAAGTCCCCACCGACAATGCCACCACCGCCAGCCGGTGATCCAGCGCCCAGGCGATGACCCGCTTGTACCGGAGCGCCAGCCGGCCGAAAGCCGCATTGAAGCGGTCTAA
>JAYUAL010000009.1:0-6478 GCA_043741355.1 Gemmatimonadales bacterium
TCTTGGGATTCTGAAACTTAGGAGCGTGGCCAGGGGGGTGCAAGCAATCTCGACACCCGCAAACTGCCGGATGCTCCGACGACACGGCCTGTTGCAGAAATGCGACACCGGAGACGCAGGCTGTTGTGGTACCAAGCAGTCTCACATAGGGCCACCTACGGCGTGTTCCTTGCTAGCTTTACATCGATCGCGGGTACCCGGGGCAACCGGGCTGTCAAACCGGATGGCGGTCAGCATGCCAATTGCACCCTTGGGGTTCGGCTCGCTGCAAGGAGACTCAGTGATGTATCGAGGTGGACGGATGCCCCGGGCGTGCTCCCGGGCGATGGAACGCGGCTTTACGCTGATCGAGATGCTCATCATTATCGTGATGCTCTCGATCCTGGCGGCGCTGGGGTTGCCGCGCCTGGACTTCATGCGCTATCGGGTCAATGCCGACGCCCGGAACGTCATGATGACGATGGCCTACGCCCAGCGGCTGGCCGTGAGCCTTCAGCACAACGTCCAGGTTACCATCGACCCGATCAACCGCCAGATCCGGACCCTCGAAGACAAGAATGACGACGGCACCTACACCACGGATGAGCGCATTCGGGGTTTTTCGCTGAGTGAAGGGGTCATCTTCGATCAGAATGGGGTGGCCAACCTTCCCGCCCCGGCGGCAACCAACGTCCTCACCCAGGTCACCTTCTGGCGCGACGGCAGCGCCAATACCTCGGGCGTGATCTTCCTCAACACCACGCGCGGCGTGGCCAGTGGAACCAACGGCGACGCCCGGGGTCTCGATATCGTCCGCTCGACCGGACGGACGACCTGGTACACCTACACCGGCGGAAGCTGGCGGCGGGGGTCCTGATGAATAGACGTGGCATCAGCCTGATCGAGATGATGATCGCGATGGTGATGCTGGTGATCATCGTCACCACCTTCGGCCGGTACATGGGAATGTTCCAGTCGGGCACCACCCGGTCCACCGCCCTTACCGTGGCGGCATCGGTGGCCAAGGAACGGCTCGAGATCGTTCGCGCCGACCCCCGCTACTTCACCCTGACCACTCTCTATGGGGCGGGCGGCGGGGCCGACACCACCGGCTTTCCGGGATATTCCACCATGCGCCGGGTCACCCTCACCACCCGCGACCAGACCGGCACGCCGGCCCGAGACTGGACCACGATCACCGTCCAGGTGACCTGGCCCGGTATGAAGGACACCGTTCGACTCTCCACCGTGAGGGCCCGGCCATGAGCATGCACCGCACCACCCGCGGGCGCGACGCGGGCTTTACCCTGGTCGAAATGCTGATCACCATGGTCATCCTGGTCGGGGTCATGGGGGCCACTGTGAGCTTTTTCCGCTCCCAGAACCAGAGCTTTCTGGACGCCTCCCGCCGGCTCGACGCGCTGCAGAACGCCCGCTTCGCGATTAGCCAGGTGGAGCGCGAGCTGCGGACCCTCGGCGCCGGCGTGGCCGGGCAGCAGCCCATGGTGATCTACGGCGGCACCGACGTGATCGCGTTCAACACCGACTACGTCGAGAACGACAGCACCGACTTCCGCTGGGCGGTCTACTACAACCCGAACGTGGCCAGCGACGCGGTGACGGCCTGGCTGCAGGCCGATGCGGCGACGCTGCCCAACACGACCTTCATCTACCCGCCCGCCACGTACCGCCAGGGCAACGGCGCGGTGAGCCCGGCGGAAACCCACATCTTCTGGCTGGCGGCCGATGGGAGCACCTCCCGGACCGACGACTACATCCTCTGGGAGCGGACCAACAACCGGCCGGCCGAGCTGGTGAGCCGCAACATCCTCCAGATGGGGACCAAGCCGTTCTTCGAGTATTTCCTGGCTCGCCGGCTCGCCTCCGGGGCGGACACGCTGATGATCACGCCGAACTCCCTGCTGCCGCTGATCCGGGTGCCACTCACCGGTTCGATGACGGGCACCGATTCGGCTAACGCGACCCGACCCGACAGCGTCCAGGCAGTCCGGATGAATTTCCGGGTCACCAACGGGCTGGCGGGAACCAGCGAGCGGCTGCGCGACGTGTCGTCGGTCGTCGCGCTGCCCAACAACGGCATGCCCAGCGCGTCGATCTGCGGTCGCTCGCCGTTCCCGGCCGGAACCCTGAGCGCGGTGCAGGATGCGACCCCGGGCAGCGGCCGCGTGATCCTCACCTGGGGCGCGTCACCCGACCAGGAAGCGGGTGAAACCGACGTCTGGCAGTATGTAGTCTATAGAAAACTGGCCGGCGCCCCCCTCTGGGAGGACCCGATCATGAATCTCGGCAAAACCGTGGGAGCCTCGACTTATATGCTGGCGGTCGGGGGCAACGTCTCCGGCGTCAACTACGACTTCGGGGTGAGCGCCCAGGATTGTACCCCGGCGATGTCCACGATAGTGCAGTCCTCGGTCGTCGCGCCATGACGATCCGTGTCCCTTTCCGTGAGCGACTTATGAGCCGCACGCTGCGCAACGAACGCGGGATGGCCCTGGTGCTGGTCCTGCTCATCGCGATCGCCGTCACGGCGCTCGCCATGGGCGGCATCGTCATGACCAGCGCCGGATCCCTCACCAGCAAGTTCCACTACAAGGAGCTCGCGCTCCAGGCGTCCGCCGACGGCGGGGCCGAGCTGGCGCGGGATTCCCTCAACCGGAACTCGGCCCTGCTGCCGGACTCGGGCTTCGTCACCATTCAGTCGAGCGCAGCGGTGCTGGACGCGAGCGGTGCCGTCATTCCCGGCTTCACCCGGTCGGTGTATGCCGGCCGGACCGGCGGGCGCACCGGCGGCTCGGCCACCAGCGGCCAGTATGGCAGCAACTACGCCAGCGCGCTCTCGGTCATTCAGGACACCCGGGGCGCCGTCGCGGTACGGCGGTTCCTCTTGAGCGAGGAATCCTGGTCCCGGTTTGCCTACGCAATGAATCGCTGGAGCAACTCGAACGTCACTTTCGCCTGCGGCGAAATCGCGGCCGGCCCGGTGCACTCCAACCAGAGTATCTACATCAACTGCAGCGGCACGCCGAAGACCCTCTTCATGGGTCCGGTGACCGTGGTTGGATCCATTTCCGGTAAAACCGGTGCCAACTTCCAGGCGGGTTACTCCGAGGGAGTGCAGCCGGTCAAGTGGCCGGCGGCCAGCGACCTGGCCCGGCTGCGAACCTACGCGCAGGACGCGGGCACGGACTATGACATCGACGGGACCCTCACGGCCGTCACTTCATTCACCCCGACCACCCGTATCGAGTTCATCACACTGGATTTGAATGCCAACGGGCTGATCGACCCCCACGAAGGTTTCTTCAAGGTCTTCCGTGCCGACTCGAACCTTGCCGGCATGGACACGGTCCGGACCTACGTCACCGCCAAGCGGTGGCCGGACGCCTTCGGTGGAGGCGCCGCCACGGCCGCCGACCCGAACATGGTCTCGAAAAATTGCGGCGCCGTGACCCAGATCAATGGGGTGGGCCTAAACCAGTTCTTCACTGCAAGCCGGGTGTATGCCGGCACGGCCGGCGGCACGGCGGTCAAGGTCGCAGCGGTCCGGACACTGCTTACCAGCCCGTCTCGTCGCTGCTATCTGGGCGGCGATCCGCGCCTCTTCGGTCAGGCAACTGAGGCGGGGCTCACACCCGACAGCATGGCCACATGGTACGGCCCAACCGACCCCATCGCTTCTCCGAATGGCGTTGGCATGCGGGGCAGGTGGCTCATCCGCTCGGGCGGCACTCCAGTGCCGGCCCAGCTCGCGGTGCTTCGGCCGCTCGATCAGCAGTATTTCATCCCCCTGCAGAGCAATGTGAATTTCAAGGGTCTGATCTACGTTCGCGGCCCGGTAGCGATCAGCGGCCGGCTCCGCGGCCGGGTCACCGTCGCGGCGAGCGGGACCATCTCCCTGGCCGATGACCTGCTGTATACCACCACGCCGGGGGTCGACTGCACCGAAACCGGCGACGTCCTGGGCGTCACCACGCCTGAGGTCGTGCCGATCGCCGACAACAACGTCCAGAATCCCTTCCAGGTGGGTCCGGTGGGGGCGTGGGCCGGCGGATCGGTCGGACTGTTCGACGATTCGCCTGCCAGCGAGAACTATCACATGTTCATCTTCACCCTGAAGCAGTTCTACGGCGAGAACGTGTACTCGAACCCGGGGACCTACGACCCCGGCGCGTCGCTGCCCGGCGAACAATGCCCGGCCCAGACGGTCGCCAAGAGCGGCTGCGTCCGGGTCAGTGGCGGCATCATCCAGGACGACGTCGGCGCCCCGACCTTTTCCAATTCGTCGGGCTGGGCCGAGCAGCACACCTACGACAAATGCGGCGTCTCCTCGCCCCCGCCGTACTTCCCGACCACGGGACGCTACCTGCAGAACCGGGTGTACGAGATCGATCCGGTGTGGCTCAACAAGATCGGCATCGCGGCCTTCTTCCGGCAGCTGCAGTCCAGATAAGAGGCTAGGACGCTAAGGCGCTAAGAGGCGAGGAAAAAGAACCCCCCGGGAACACTTCCTGGGGGGTTCTTGCTTCGCCTCTTAGCGGCATACGTCCTGGCGTCCTAGCCGCGGCAGTCAATCATCTGGTCCCGCCGGGTTCCCGTGCTCACATACCGCACCTCGACCCCCGCCAGCGCCTCCAGGCGGTCGAGGTAGGTGCGGGCTCCCCGAGGCAAATCGGCGAGCCTGCGCGCCTCTCCCGTGGGCGCGCACCACCCCGGGAGGGACTCGTAGACCGGCCGGACCCGCTCCAGCACACTCACCTCGGCCGGCATCTCCTCCCGGCACTCCCCGTCCACTTCATACCCGGTTCCCACCAGCAGACGCTCGAAGCCGTCCAGCACATCGAGCTTGGTCACGGCGAGCGCGGTGAGCCCATTGATCCGAGCGGCATATCTCACCACGGTCGCGTCGAACCAGCCGCACCGCCGCGGCCGCCCGGTCACCGAGCCGAATTCTCCGCCCACCTGGCGCAACCGCTCCTCGTCGGCAGGCTCCGCCAGGGTGGGTAGCGGCCCGTTGCCCACCCGGGTCGTGTAGGCCTTCACCACGCCGAGCACTCCGTCGATCATGGTGGGCCCGATGCCCGCCCCGACGCTGGCGCCCCCCGCGGTGGTGTTGGAGGAGGTAACGAAAGGATAGGTGCCATGGTCCACGTCGAGCAGCGCGCCCTGGGCGCCCTCGAGCAGTACCCGCCGTCCGCCCCGGAGGGCCTGGTAAATGTATGCCCCGCTGTCGGTGGCGAGCGGAAGCACCCGGGGCGCCATGTCGCGGAGCAGCGCGGCGTGCGCTTCCACCGACGCCCGCTCGGTCATGCCAGCCAGCGCCAGGAGATCGTTCACTCGGCCGATCCGGTCTGCCAGGGTCCGTTCGGTCTCCCCGAGGTCCCGCAGGTCGGCCACCCGGATCCCCCGGCGACCGTATTTGTCCTCGTAGGTGGGCCCGATGCCCCGCCCCGTGGTGCCGATGTGCTGCGACCGTTCTCCCGCCTGATCCAGCAGCTTGTGGTAGGGCATCACCAGGTGGGCGCGGTCCGAGATCAGCAGCCGCCCCTCGGTGAGAATCCCCCGGCCCGCCAGCGCCTCGATCTCCTCGAACAACGCGGTCGGATCGAGCACCACGCCATTGCCGAGGATGCAGACCGCGTGCGAATTGAGAATCCCGGAGGGAATCAGCCGGAGGATGAACCGAGAGTCGCCCACGACGACGGTGTGGCCGGCGTTGGCGCCGCCCTGATACCGCACCACTACGTCGGCAGCTTCGGCCAGCACGTCGACCAGTTTGCCCTTGCCCTCGTCGCCCCACTGCGCGCCCACGACGACGAGGCAGGAGAGCTCTGGGCCGAACACTATTCCGAAGTCCCCTTCCGGCCCTTCCCCTTGCGCTCCACGCCGCCGCTGACGGCCTTGGCGGTTTCGGGAGAGATGGTCCCCGCCGCCACCAGCTCCTCGAGATGTTGCTGGAAGGTCTGCATGCCGGTCTTGCCGTGCCCATCGGCCATGAGTGAACGGAGCTCCACCACGCGGGCCGGATCCTTGAGGCACTCGCGGATCGCGGGATTCGCGATCAGGATTTCCATCGCGGCCACCCGCCCGGCGCCATCGGCCCGGGGGAGCAGCTGCTGGGACACGATGGCCAGCAGCGCCTCGGAGAACCGCACCCGGCCGATTTCCCGCTCTTCGTGGGGCAGCATGCCGAGCACCTGGCCGATGGTCGTCATCACGTCGGGGGTCGGGATGGCCGAGAGCACCAGGTGGCCGGTCTCGGCGGCCTTCATGGCCGTATCGATGGTGTCCTGATCGCGCACGTCGCCCACCACGATCACGTCCGGGTCCTGGCGGAGCGCGGCCCGCAGCCCGACGCCTACCGACTCGGTATCCACACCCACTTCGCGCTGGGTCATGGAGCAGGACATGTCCCGATGCAGGTACTCGATCGGATTTTCGATGGTGACTATGTGCCGCTGCTGCGACTGATTCATGTGGT
>JAYUAL010000010.1:0-2739 GCA_043741355.1 Gemmatimonadales bacterium
GACGGCACCTTCGGCGAGGTGTCGGAATTTGCCGGCGTCGCGGCCACCGGCTGGTCCTGGTCCACGATGTTCATGGACGTCGACCTGGACGGATGGCAGGACATCCTGATCGCCAACGGACACTCCTGGGATGTCATGGACGCCGACACCCAGGAACGGCTGCAGAACCGGTTGACCGACATTCCCTGGCAGCGGCAACGCTGGGAGTATCCCAAACTGGCGCTGGCCAACGTCGCCTACCGGAACCGCGGCGATCTTACCTTCGAGGATGTGAGCCGGCCATGGGGCTTCGGCACCGAGGAGGACATCTCCCACGCGATGGCCGCCGCCGACCTCGACGGCGACGGGGACCTCGACCTGGTGGTCAATCGACTGGGAAGCCCGGCGCTGGTGCTCCGGAACAACGCCTCGGCGCCGCGGATCGCGGTGCGGCTGGCCGGCAATCCGCCTAACACGCAAGCAGTGGGAGCGCGGATCCGGGTCCTCGGCGGCGCCGTCCCGATCGAGGAGCGGGAGGTGGTGGTCGGCGGGCTCTACATGTCCCACAGTGATTATCTGGCCAGCTTTGCCACCGGCGGCGCCGGCGCGGTGGGCATCGTGATCGATTGGCGGAGCGGCCGCCATACCGAAATCCGCGACGCCGCGCCGAACCGGCTCTATGAGATCAGTGACCCTGGGAGCGGGGAGCGGGAAGCGGGAAGCGGTACCCGCTCACCGCCCACGGCTCCCGGCTCCCCGCTGTTCGAAGACGCCACGGCACAGCTGGGCGGTCATCGTCACGTCGAGAACACCTGGGACGACTGGAACCGCCAGTACCTGCTTCCCAATGCGTTGTCGGAGCTGGGGCCCGGCGTCGCGTGGTTCGACCTGGATCGCGACGGCGACGAAGACCTGGTCATCGGCACCGGCAAGGGTGGGCGTATCGCGGTGTTCCGGAACCAGCGCGGACGGCTGGTCCCGGACCCGGCGGGGGGGCCGGTGGCCGGGGCCGATTTCACCACCATACTCGGTCTGGCCGAAGCCGGCGGCTCCCGGCTGCTGGCCGGGGTATCGACCTGGGAGTCGCGCTCGGAGGCCGAGATGACGGCCCAGCCCGCGGCGGTCAGCATCACCGCGCCGGGTGGACTCCTCTCCGCCAGGGCGCTCCCGCTGGTGGGCTCCCACGAATCGGCCACCGGACCGCTGGCGCTGGCCGACTACGATGGGGACGGGGACCTCGATCTCTTCGTTGGGGGGCGGGCCATCCCGATGCGCTACCCGGTCGCGGCCTCCTCGGGGCTCTTCAAGAACGAGGGCGGCGAGTTCACGTACGACGCCGCCAACTCCGAGCTCCTCCGCGGAATCGGCCTGGTCTCAGGGGCGCTATTTGCCGACGTCGACGGAGATGGGGACCCGGACTTGCTGATCGCGCGGGAGTGGGGATCGGTAGCCCTGCTCCTGAACCAGCGCGGCAAATTCACCGCCGCGGCGGCGGCATGGGGCCTGGAGCGCTGGACCGGACGGTGGAACGGGCTCGCGGCGGGCGACCTGGACGGAGACGGCCGGCTCGACCTGGTGGCAACGAGCTGGGGCAGGAACACGGTCGAGAAGGCCGACACCATTCGGCCCCTGGTCCTGATCCACGGCCCCTTCGGCGCGGCCAGCGAAGAGGAGATGCTGCTTGCCCGGCAGGATCCGCGGCTCGGAGCCCTGGCACCGCTCAACAGCTTCGCGCGAGTGCGGATCGCCCTGCCCGCCGTGGTAAGCCGGCTTCACACTTTCGCCGCGTATGCGGACGCAACCGTCGACCAGGTGCTGGGACCCGCGGGCGGCAGCGCCGAGCGCCTCCAGGCGGTGACACTGAACCAGACGGCTTTCCTGAACCGCGGAGATCACTTCGAAGCGGTTCCCCTTCCCACCGAAGCCCAGCTCGCGCCCGCTTCCTATGGGGGAATCGCGGACTTCGACGGAGACGGCAACGAGGACCTGTTCCTGGGCCAGAACTTCTATCCCACGGCGGTGGGCACGCCCCGGTACGACACCGGCCGCGGACTGCTGCTCACCGGAGACGGCAAGGGCGGGCTGCATCCCGTGGCGGGGGGCCGGTCGGGCCTTCTGATCTACGGGGATCAGCGGGGCGCCGCCTACTCGGATTTCGATGCCGACGGCCGCCTTGACCTGGTCGTTTCCCAGAACGGAGCCGCCACCAGATTTTTCCGTAACCGCGGCGCCAAGGCGGGACTCCGGATCCGGATCAATGGCCCGGCGGCCAACCCCGACGGCGTCGGCACCCAGATCCGGATGATGTACGGAGGCCGGATGGGTCCGGTGCGGGAGGTCCAGGCCGGATCGGGATACTGGTCCCAGAACGGCGCGGTCCAGGTGTTCGGCCTGTCCGGCACGCCGACCGCCGTGTGGGTTCGCTGGCCCGGCGGCGGTGAGGCCCGCATTCCCGTGCCTGCCGGGGCGACTGAGGTGGTTGTGAAGCGGTAAGAAAAAAAGGAGGAGGGCCGCGACTTTCCGCTCGTCGACGCCATCAAGGTCGATGCGACGGGAAGCACGGTCATCGATGGCGATGGCGTCCAACCCATCGTCCTTTTTGACCTTATCCGGGCGTAGCACGGAGTTGTGACGCGCCGACCGATACCGCCGTGCAGCGGCAAAGAACGACGGGGGAGGATCACTCCTCCCCCGCCCCTCCTCGCTCTCGCTACTCGCTATGCCCTAACTTACGGATTCCGATCGATGCAGGCCGTGAAC
>JAYUAL010000011.1:0-2736 GCA_043741355.1 Gemmatimonadales bacterium
GTCGGTAGGTCGGTAAGTCGGTAGTACGGTGCCGAGCAGGTAGCGAGGCGACCGTCACCGAGCCGCGCCCGGCCTGCCCATCGACGCCACGATTGGCAACCCGACGAACGGAATGACCAGGACCGCCGAGCTCCCGCCGGTGAGCGCCTCCGGGCCGAGCAGCGTGCTGGCGACCCCCTGCCAGAGGCGCGCCACCGTGGAGTGGTAGAACGCGACGGCCAGGACGCTCGAGAAGAGTCCGTCGCTGATGCCGGTGAGAAGGCCGGCACCGACCCAGCGGGACAGGGCATCGCGGTTCATGGCACGAGCCGGGCCGCCGCGCCCCGGTCGGCGATAACCGGCAGGCTCCTGGTTCTGAGCTGTTCGTTCAGCCCGGCCAGATCGCCGGCCATCAGGGCGTCGAGCGCCCGCAGGTGGGCCCTGAGCTCTTCGGCCAGAATCTGCTGCACCTCGAGGTGTTGATTGGTCGGCTTGAAATCTCCGCCGACCATTCCATTGGCCAGGTAGCCGATCTTGGAGATCAGCTTCGCCCCGAACCGGACTCCGTCCTGTCCCGCGCCGGTCTGCCGGAGGTCAACCAGGTTCATCTCGAGGTCGGTGAGCTTCTGGTTCATCGCGGCCGCCGCCCGTCGTATCGCCGTGTCGGTGGTGAGCCGGGGCAGCCCCTCGAGCTGTACTCGGGCCGTTTCAATCCGGCTCACCGCCGCCGCCGCGGTGTTCAGCTCGTCGCGGAGCGCGATCACGGTCTGGGTCTGGACCGCGATGTCGGCCTCGGTTCCGGCCGAGTTGGGATCCTTCCGCACCACCAGCTGCCGGGTCTGGGTCGCGCCGTCGACCGTGAGCCTGACGGTGTAGCTGCCCGGCGGATGCAGAATGGTGAGCCGAGCCGTTCCCGGCGCCACCCGTCCCTCGGCTCCGGCCACGATGTGCGGCGCGTACATCGGGCTGGTGAACAGCCGTATCTCCGCGCTCGGGGTCCCCCGCAAGTCCCAGGTTACCCGGTTGAGCCCGACGGCGTTGGAGCCGGTGAGCGTGCGGACCACCTGGCCGGCGGCATCGAGAATCGTCACCACTGGCGGCGCCTTCGCGGGCGCACCGAGGTAGTAGTTGATCGACGCGCCGTACTCGGGATCGGATCCGGCGGTGGGATCGTCGTAGCTGGTTGAGGGCGCCGTGATCTGCCGATAGCGATAGGCGGCCCGCGGAGCGAAGAGGTGCGCGCTCTTGCCCAGGACCGAATCGCTGAGCTGCTGGAGCGGGGTGATGTCGTCCATAATCCAGAAGCCCCGGCCGTAGGTCGAGATCACCAGGTCGTTGAAATGCTCCTGCACTACGATCCCCGACACCGGCGCGTGGGGCAGATTGGCCTGGAGCGGTAGCCAGCTCTCTCCGGCATTGAACGAAACGTAGATCGCGTTCTCGGTGCCCAGGTACAGCAGACCTCGGCGCACCGGATCTTCGGCGATCACCTTGGCGTAGCTCAGCATGGTCTTCGGCAGCCCGCTCACGATGAGGCGGAAGGTCCTGCCGTAGTCGGTGGTCTTGTAGACCCAGGGGTCGCGGTTGTTCTCCTGGTGAGCGTCCACGGTGAGATACGCCGTGGCGGCGTCGTAACGCGACGGCGCGATGGAGCGCACCGAGCCCCATGCCGGCAGCAGCGGCAGGCCCTTGGTGAGAGTGGTCCAGGTGGCGCCGTCGTCCCGGGTAAGCTGGACCTGCCCGTCGTTGGTCCCCGCCCAGATCACCCCCTTCTCTTTCGGGCTCTCGGCGATGCTGAACACCACGCCGGAATACTCGACGCCAATGTTGTCGGGGGTGAGCCCCCCCGAGCTCCCCATGTGGCTCTTGTCGTTGAGGGTCAGGTCGGGGCTGATGACCTGCCAGCTCTGGCCCCCGTCCCGGGTGCGGTGGACGTGCTGGCTCCCGACGTAGATGGTGTTGTGGTCGTGGGGCGAGATGTGGAGCGGCGCGTCCCACACAAAGCGGTACTTCACGCCTTCTGCGGGCCCGTTGGACTGCTGGGGCCACACCTCCACGTTGCGGAACATGCGCCGGTTCTCCTCGAACCGTACCACGATGCCGCCCACCATGCCGGAGCCCGAGGCGGTGGACCAGATCACATTCGGGTCGGTCGGATCGGGAGTGGCCCAGCCGCTCTCGCCGCCTCCCACCGAGTGCCACATCCCCCGGCTGATCCCGGCGCTCCGGCCCCCCTGCACCCGGCTGTTACTGGGGCCGCGATAGCTGGGCTCGTCCTGCTTGTTGCCGAATACGTTATAGGGAATCTCGTTGTCAACGGTGACGTGATAAATCTGCGCATTGGTCAGCCGCTGCCGGAACCAGGTGCGGCCCCGGTTCTCGGTGATGGAAAGCCCCTGGTCGTGGGCCACGATCATCCGGTCTGCATTCGTGGGATCGATCCAGATGTCGTGGTGGTCGCCCCCGGGGCCGCGGTCCCCGCTCTGCTGCACCAGCGTGGCGCCGCCGTCAGTGGACTTCGAATACGAAGCGGTGAGGAAGTACGCCTCGTCCTCGTCGGCGGGGGACACCGCCATGCGGGAGTAGTAGTGGGCCCGGCCCATCACATTGCGGTCGCGGTTGATCAGCGCCCAGCGCCGGCCGCCGTCTTCCGAGCGCCAGAGCTGGCCGGAGCCGGTCGGCTGCCCTTCCCATGGAATCCCGTCGCCGGTCTCGATCATCGCGTAGACGCGCTGCGGATTCGACCGCGCAATCGCG
>JAYUAL010000012.1:0-6435 GCA_043741355.1 Gemmatimonadales bacterium
TTCGGATGCGGAATCGGCCAGTGTGGCGCCTGCACCGTGCACCTGGACGGGGTGGCCCAGAAGTCCTGCCAGGTTCCGGCCGGTTCCGCGGCGGGCAAGGCAGTGACCACCATCGAAGGCCTCTCCGACGAGGGAAACCATCCGGTCCAGCAGGCCTGGATCGCGGAGCAGGTGCCGCAGTGCGGCTACTGCCAGGCCGGCCAGATCATGCGGGCGGTCTCGCTGCTCGCGACGTCGCCCAAGCCCACCGACGACCAGATCGATGAGACGATGTCCGAGAATCTCTGCCGCTGCGGCACCTACCAGCGGATTCGCCGGGCCATCCACCGGGCCGCCGGCCAGGTGACCGCATGAGCACCCAGGTCTCGCGGCGCGACTTCCTGAAGGCCGGCGCGGTCGCCGGTGCCGGGCTCACCATCGCCATCGGACTGCCCTCCTGCGCGCCCGCGCCCCAGAAAGTGGCCACCACGCCGTTCCAGCCCAATGCGTGGGTCCGGGTCCGGAGCGACGGCTCGGTGACCCTGGTAGTCGACCGCTCGGAGATGGGGCAAGGCGTCTATACCGCCCTGCCGATGCTGCTTGCCGACGAGCTCGACGTTCCCTGGGAGTCGGTCCGGGTGGAGTCGGCGGGGGCGGGCAAGGAATACTACAACTCGCTTTTCCCGTCGCAGGTTACCGGCGGCAGTACCAGTGTCGCCTCGGCGTGGATCCCGCTTCGGGAGGCCGGCGCCAGGGCGCGTACAATGCTGGTGACCGCGGCCGCGGCGGGGTGGGGGGTCGACGCCACCGAGTGCCGCACCGAGAACGGCGTGGTGATTCACGGCCCCAGCCGGCGCCGTCTCAAGTACGGCGAGCTGGTGGACCGGGCCGCGGCGTTGCCGGTTCCTGAAAAGGTCACCCTCAAGGATCCCAAGGATTTCAAGTACATCGGCACGCCGGTCAAGCGGCTCGATCTCGCCGAAAAGGTCCGGGGCGCGGCCACCTTCGGGATGGACGTGCAGGTCCCCGGGATGCTCGTTGCGGTGGTGGCGCGATCACCGGTCTTTGGCGGAACCGCCAAGAGCTGGGACGAGGCCGCGGCAAAGCAGGTGCCCGGCGTGAAGCAGGTGGTGCAGCTCAGTTCGGGCATCGCCGTGCTGGCGGACGGATACTGGCCCGCCAGGAAGGGCGCTGATGCGCTCAAGGTGGTGTGGGACGATGGCAAAGCGGTGTCATTCAGCTCCGACGTGATGCGACGCGAGATGGAGTCGCTGGTCAAGAAGGGCGGACATGTGGCCAAGACCGCCGGGACGGGAGCGCTCGTCCGGGGAGGCACCCAGGTGTCGGCAGTCTACGAGGCGCCCTATCTGGCCCATGCCTGCATGGAGCCGATGAACGCCACGGCGTCGGTGGAAGCGGGTCAGTGCACCGTCTGGGTGCCGACCCAGTATCAGAGCGGTCCTGTGCTGGGCGGCGGCGTCCAGGAGGTGGCGGCGCGGATTGCCGGGCTCGATCCGTCCAAGGTCACTGTCCACACCACCTTCCTCGGCGGCGGGTTCGGCCGCAGGGTGATGCATGATTTTGTGATCGAGGCGGTGGAGGCTTCGAAGGCTGCGGGGGTTCCGGTGAAGGTGGTCTGGTCCCGGGAAGACGACATCCAGCACGACTTCTATCGCCCGCCCACCTATGCCCGCTTTGCCGCGTCGCTCGGGCCCGATGGCGTCCCCACCGCTGTGACCGCGCGAGTGGTCTGTCCGTCGATTATGGCGTCCTCGTTCGGGGCGGCCAAGACGGCGTTTGACGACAGCGCCACCGAGGGCATCGCCAATCTCCCGTACGGCATTCCCAATTTGCTGGTGGACTGCATTCAGCCCGATTGGGCGGTGCCGCTGGGCTTCTGGCGCTCGGTGGGCTCCTCGCAGAATGGATTCCTGGTGGAGTCGTTCATCGACGAGCTGGCCTGGGCCGCGGGGCGGGATCCGCTGGAGTACCGCCGCGCGATGCTCACCGCCAGGCCCCGGCATCTGGCGGTGCTGGAGCGCGCGGCCCGCGAGGCCCGCTGGGGCACGCCACTCCCCGAGGGCCGGGCTCTGGGAATCGCGATGATGGAATCGTTCAGCAGCTACGTGGCCGAAGTGGCCGAGGTGTCCCTCAATCCCGACCGGACGGTGCGGGTGCACCGGGTCGTGGCGGCCGTGGACTGTGGCACCGTGGTGAATCCGGACGGCGTCCGCGCGCAGGTGGAGAGCGCGATCGTCTACGGGCTCACCGCCGCACTCCACGGCCAGATCACCATCGACAAGGGCCGCGTGGTCCAGAGCAACTTCCACGACTATCCGCTGTTGCGGATGCGGGAGATGCCGGTCGTGGAAGTCCACTTGATCGACAGTCAGGAAAAGCCGACGGGGATCGGGGAGCCGGCTACGCCGCCGATCGCGCCCGCCGTGGCCAACGCCGTCTACGCGCTCACCAAGCAGCGGATGCGCCGGTTGCCCCTCGGAGCGGTGCCGGTGTGAGCCAGGGGGTCACCCGCCGCGATTTCGTCAAAGCCGGGCTGGTGGCGGGGGCCGGCCTCACACTCGCGGTGTCTCTCGAGGGCTGCGCCAAGGAGGCCGCGCCCGCTGCCGGCGGCGCGATCTTCGCGCCGAACGCCTGGATCCGGATCGGGGCGGACGACGTCGTCACCGTGGTGGTGGACCGCTCCGAAATGGGGCAGGGTGTGTCCACGTCGCTCCCGATGCTGGTGGCCGAAGAGCTCGACGCCGACTGGGCCACCGTCCGATACGAATTCGCTCCCGCCAACGAGGCCTACTACAACCCGCTGAGCGTCGGCCAGCTCACCGGCGGCAGCACGTCGATTCGGGCCGCCTGGCGTCCGCTCCGCGAGGCCGCCGGCAAGGCGCGCCTCATGCTCGTCAGCGCCGCGGCCACGGGGTGGGGAATCGCCCCGGAGAATTGTCGAACCGAGAACGGCACCGTCGTGGCCCCCGACGGCCGCCGGGTGCGCTACGGGGCGGTAGCGCGCGCCGCCGCGGCGCTCCCGGTGCCGGAGCGGGTCACCCTCAAGAAGGCGCACGACTTCAGGCTCATCGGGAGGCCGGTCACCCGGCTCGACCTCCCTGCCCAGGTCACCGGCAAGATCGTGTTCGGCATTGACGCCGGTCCCGAGCATGCGCTGACTGCCGTGGTGGCGCGGTGCCCGGTGTTTGGCGGCAAGGTTCGATCGTTCGACGCCGGCGCGGCGCTCGCGGTTCCCGGCGTGAGGCGGGTGCTGCGGATCTCGAATGGTGTTGCGGTGGTCGCGAATGGCTATTGGGCCGCCAAACTCGGCCGGGATGCGCTCAAGGTCGAGTGGGACGAAGGGGACGGCGCGACGCTGGACGACGCGGCGGTGAGCGCGCGGCTCGCGGCGTTGGCCGGAGCCTCCGGCCACAGCGCCCGGAAGACCGGCGACATGGCGCAGGGCCTTGCCGGCGCGGCCCAGACTCTCGATGCGGTGTACGAGGTGCCCTATCTGGCCCATGCCGCGATGGAGCCGATGAATTGCACCGCGGACGTCCGGGCCGATTCGGTGACGGTGTGGGCGCCAACCCAATATCAGGCTGGACCCAGGCTGCTCGGCGGAGGCGCCCGTGGAGCCGCCGCCAAGGCCGGCGGTGTTTCAGTGGACCGGGTGACGGTGCACACCACCTATCTTGGCGGCGGCTTCGGACGGCGGGCCGAGACCGATTTCGTGGTCGAAGCGTGTGAGGTGTCCCGGGCGATGCAGGCTCCGGTCAAGGTGATCTGGAGCCGCGAAGACGACATTCGTCACGATCAATATCGTCCGGCCGCCCGGCATGTGTTCCGGGCCGGCATCGATGCCGCAGGCAGACCGGTGGCATGGTCTCACCGGATCGTGTCGCCGTCCATCGTCGCGAAGTTTCTGCCCTCCTGGCTGCCCGGGTTCATCGCCCACCTGGCCGGCCCGCTCAAGGGCGGCGTGGATAACAGTGCCATCGAGGGCGCCCTCGATCTGCCGTATGCGGCTCCGAATTTCGAGCTGACCTACTCGCAGGCCGATCTCGGAGTGCCGGTCGGGTTCTGGCGCTCGGTGGCCAATTCGCACACGGCGTTCGCGGTCCAGTGCTTCGTCGACGAGCTTGCGGCGCTAGCGGGGAAGGATCCGGTGGAGTATCGCCGGGCGCTGCTCGCGCGATCCCCGCGGGATCTCGCAGTGCTGGACCTGGCCGCGGAGCGCTCGGGGTGGGGCACGCCGGCGCCGTCGGGCCGGTTTCGCGGCGTCGCGGTGCACGACTCGTTCGGATCGTTCGTCGCCCAGGTGGCGGAGGTGTCGGTCGAGGCGGGCGTGGTGCGGGTGCACCGGGTGGTGTGCGCGGTAGATTGCGGGCAGGTGATCAACCCGAACACTGTGGTGGCGCAGATGGAGGGCGGCATCGTCTTCGGGCTCACCGCGGCGCTCAAGGGCAAGATCACCCTCGCCAAGGGGCGGGTGACCCAGAGCAATTTTCACGACTACAAGCTGCTCACCATGCGCGAAATGCCGGCCATCGAGGTGTACATCGTGCCGAGCACCATGGAGCCGGGCGGCGTGGGCGAGCCCGGCACCCCGCCAATCGCGCCGGCGGTGGCCAACGCAGTCTTTGCCGCGACCGGGAAACGAGTTCGAACGCTCCCGATCGCAGTTTGATCCCCGTAGTCCAAGGAGGAAGCATGCAGAGGATGACGAGTGTGATAGCGGTCGTGGGACTGGCGATGCTGGCGGGCTGCCAGCCCAAGGCGGAGACGGCCGATCAGGCCGAGGCACGAATGAACGCTGACGCGGCCAGCGCCAAAACGGCGATCGAGGCCTCGAATCAGCAGTTCATGGTCCATTTCAATGCCGGGCACGGCGACTCGGTGGCGACCTTCTACACCGAGAACGGCCGCATGATGGAGCCCAACGCGGCCATGCATGTCGGGCGCGCGGCCATGGCGGCCTCGATCAAGGGTATGGGCGCCATGAAGCCGACTCTCGTGCTGACGACCGAAGACGTGGCGGCCAGCGGGCCTCTGGCCGTGGAGCGAGGGACCTACAAATTCACCTTCACGCCGCCAGGCGCCTCGGCCCCGATTACCGACACCGGCAAGTACCTGGTGCACTGGCACATGGCGGGCGGGAAGTGGATGATGGTGGACGACATCTGGAACAGCGACCTGCCCCCGATGCCGATGGGGCCCCCGGCAAAGATGTAGGGCGCTAGTCTCCCCCGGGCCGTCCGGCGGTGCCCGACACCGCCGGATGTTCCGGCTCAGGGGTGAAATCCTCTCCGGGGTTGATGAAGCGATTGCGCTCCAGCCGGAACTGCTTGTCGTAGAGTTGGCGGTAGCGTCCGTCCACGGCCAGCAGCTCCGCATGGGTGCCCCGCTCGACGATCTCCCCGGCCTCCAGCACGATGATCTGATCCGCGCTCATGATGGTGGAGAGCCGGTGCGCGATCACGAACGTGGTCCGCCCGGCCCGGAGCGCCCGGAGTCCGTCCTGGATCAGCGCCTCGCTCTCGCTGTCGAGGCTCGATGTTGCCTCGTCGAGGAGGAGCACCGCTGGATCTGCGAGAATGGCCCGCGCGATGGCCACCCGCTGGCGCTGGCCGCCGGACAGCCGAACGCCCCGCTCCCCCACGATGGTCTGGTACTTCTTCTCGAAACCGTCGATGAACTCATCGCAGTGCGCCACGTGGCTGACCCGCAGCACGTCTTCCATCGACGCGCCGGGCCGGCTGAACCGGATGTTGTCGGCCAGGGTGCCGTCGAACAGGAAATTGTCCTGCAGCACGATGCCCAGCCGGCTCCGATAGTCGTGCAGCCGGAGACTGGCCAGGTCCTTCCCGTCCAGGAATACGGTTCCCTGGGTGGGGCGGTTGAACGCCATAACCAGGCTCATGAGCGTGCTCTTGCCCGACCCGCTGGAGCCGACCAGCGCGGTGGTGGAGCCGGCCGGCGCCCGGAACGAGATGTGCTTCAGGACCGGAACGCCCTCGGTGTAGGCGAACGTGACGTCGTCGAATACCACTTCTCCCAACACGCTGGGGAGCGGGAGCCGGGTGGCGTCGTCGTCGTCCTCGGTGCGCATCGAGCGGATCTCGCGGATCCGGTCCAGCCCGGCGAAGGCCTCGGTCACCTGGGTGCCGATCGACGCGATCTGGATCAGCGGCGCCGCCATCAACCCGGTGAAGAAGATGTACATCACGAAATCGCCCAGGGTCATCTTCCCGCCGATGATATCATTGCCTCCCACCCAGATCATCAGGGCGCCGATCGCGCCGACCACCACGGTGGAAAGCGCGGTCACCCCGCCGACGCCGATCATCGTGGTGGCCACGTTCCGAAACAGGGAATTGATGCCCTTGGTGAAGACGTAGTCTTCCCGCCGCTCGGCCACGTACGACTTGACGATCCGGATGCCACCGAACGATT
>JAYUAL010000013.1:0-6424 GCA_043741355.1 Gemmatimonadales bacterium
GAGCTGGGCCGGCAACCCCTGATAGAGCCGGGTGCCCTCGGTTTTCCAGGCCAGCATCTCGTCGCTCACTTCCTTGACCATGCGGGCCGGATTGCCCACCGCGATCATCCGGTCGGATATCTTCATCCCTTCCGGCACGAAGCTCAGGGCGCCGACGATCGCGCCGGCGCCGACCACGGCGTTGTCCATGATCACGGCATTCATGCCAATCAACGCATTCGCGCCGATCCGAGCCCCGTGAATGATGGCGCCGTGCCCCACGTGCGCCGATCTCTCCAGCACCACCGTGATGCCGGGGAACATGTGGATGGTGCAGTTCTCCTGGACATTGCAGCCGTCGTGGATCTCTATCTCCCCCCAGTCACCCCGGAGCGCGGCGCCCGGACCGATATAGACGTCACGGCCGATGACCACCCGCCCGGTGACCGTCGCGTTGGGGTGAACGAAGGCTGATTCGTGGATCACGGGGCGAACGCCCCCAAACTCGAAGACTCCGGGCATGCCGAATAATAGCTCCCGCACAGGGCCGGACTAGAACGGCAGGAACCTGCCGTCGTCAACCCTGCCGGCCTTCACCCGGTAGACCGTCACGCCCGAGCGAAATGAAAGCCCGGCCCCGCCACTCGGACCCACCACCGCCGCCGCCTGGAAAAACCGGATCGGAGTGCCCTCGTAACGGAGCTGTTCCCGCACGTGCATGTGCCCGCCGAGCGCCAGGTCGTAGGGGTGCCCCTTGACCAGGGCGATGACCTTTCCCGCATTGGACACCGCGTGCCGGAAGCTGGTCTTCCCCCGCACCGTGATGGAGGTGGGGGCCGGCGGCTCGGCCCGGTAGCCGTCCACCGTCTCCACAGAAGTGAAAAACGGAATGTGATTGAAGGTGACCACCGGGACGGTGGTCGGAACCGCCGCGAGATCCCGGGCCAGCCACTCGACCTGGGTGCTGTCCACGTGGCCATAGTACCAGAGATCATCGATGTCCACGGTGTTGACCCGAACCTCGGTCCAGTCGTGGCGTAGGTAGACGACCCGTGCGCCGGTGCCCCGATAGGCCGGGAACAGGTTGAATTTCCAGCGGCCCAGCCGGGTGCGCCACGATTCGGACATGGGCGCCCGCCCTACACCTTCTCGATCACCGTCGCCATGCCCTGCCCCACCCCGATGCACATCGTGCACAGGGCGTACTGCCCGCCGGTCGCCTCCAGCTCCCGCATAGCCGTGAGCAGGAGCCGCGCTCCGCTCATCCCCAGGGGATGCCCCAGCGCGATGGCGCCACCATTGGGATTCACCCTGGGGTCGTCGTCGGCCAGCCCGAGCTCGCGGGTCACCGCCAGCGCCTGAGCCGCGAAGGCCTCGTTCAGCTCGATCACGCTCATCTGGTCGAGGGTGAGGCCCGCCTTCTTGAGCGCGGCACGCGACGCGGGAATCGGCCCGATTCCCATCACCCTCGGCTCCACCCCCGCCACCGCGGACGCCACGATCCGCGCCTTCGGGGTGAGGCCATACTCCTTGAGTCCCGCCTCGGAGGCCACCAGCAGCGCCGCGGCACCGTCGTTGAGCCCCGCCGAGTTGCCGGCGGTGACCGACCCCTTGCCGTCGGTGCGAAACGCCGGCTTGAGCCGGGCCAGCACCTCGAGCGTCGTGTCCGGCCGCATGAATTCGTCCTCCGCGAATGACCCCGCCTCCTTGCCCTTCCCGCTCGCCGGGAGCGGCACCGGGACGATCTCGACCGCAAACCGGCCCCGCGCCCGGCCTGCCGCGGCCCGCTGCTGGGAGCGCAGCGCACACTTGTCCTGATCCTCGCGCGAAATGCCGTGTCGCTCCGCCACATTCTCCGCCGTCTGGCCCATGGAATCGATCCCGTACTCCTCTTGCATCCTCGGATTCACGAACCGCCAGCCCAGAGAGCTGTCGAACAACTCCTGGTTCCTCGCAAACGGCTGGGCCGCCTTGCTGAGCGCGTACGGAGCCCGGGTCATCTGCTCCACCCCGCCGGCGATGTACAAGTTCCCGTCACCCACCCGAGCCGCGCGAGCGGCGCTGATCACCGCGCTCATTCCCGAAGCGCAAAGCCGGTTTACCGTCTCACCCGGCACCGTCACCGGCAACCCGGCCAGCAGCAGCGCCATCCGGGCCACGTTGCGGTTGTCCTCTCCGGCCTGGTTGGCGCAGCCGAACACCACATCGGCGACACTCTCCGGCTCCAGCGACGGGTGCCGGAGGAGCAAACTGCGGATGACGTGCGCGGCCAGGTCGTCGGCCCGGACCGGGGAGAGGGAGCCTCCCAGGCTGCCGATCGGGGTACGGACGCCGTCGATGAGGTATACGTTGGTCATGGGATCGCTGGTTTTCGCTTTGGCCTAACTTACGGAGTGGTGCTAATTTATATCGCTTTCTTCCGGATGGCACCGCATGACCGTTTCGAGCATCCTGACGCAGGTCGAAGGGGGCGTGGCGCGAATCACGCTCAACCGCCCCGACCTGCTCAACAGCTTCGACACCCCGATGGCGCTCCAGCTCCAGAGGGCGCTCGCCGAGGCCGAGCACGACCCGAGCGTGCGCGCGGTATATCTGACCGGCGCAGGCCGGGCGTTCTGCGCCGGACAGGACCTGGGCGAGGCGGTGGCGCGGGAGGGCAAGGGGACGCTCAATTTTGCGGAACACCTCCGGCGTACCTATAACCCGATCGTCACGGCACTCCGCACGCTGCCCAAACCGGTGGTATGCGGAGTGCATGGATCCGCGGCGGGCGCCGGGGCAAACATCGCCCTTGCCTGCGACCTGGTGATCGCCTCAGCCGACGCCAAGTTCATCCAGGCCTTCATCAATATCGGCCTGGTTCCCGACTCCGGGGGCAGTTTCCTCCTGCCCCGGCTGGTGGGCACCGCGCAGGCCACGGCGCTGATGATGCTGGGCCAGCCGATCACGGCAGAACAGGCGCATGAGATGGGCCTCATCTACAAGGTGGTACCCGCCGGAACCCTTGAAGAAGGCGGCTACGGGATCGCCCGCCAGCTCGCCACTCAACCCACCGCGGCGCTCGCGCTGATGAAGCAGCTGCTGCAGGCGAGCCTTCACAACACCCTGGAGCAACAGCTCGAGCTGGAGGCGGAAGTCCAGCAGCAGGCGGGCCATACCGCGGATTTTGCCGAGGGGGTTCGCGCGTTTCTCGAGAAGCGAAAGCCCTCTTTCACGGGAAGCTGACGTGCCCGCCTTGACCAAAGAGGCCACGATCGGGGTGCTCGGCGCCGGTGCGATGGGTAGCGGCATCGCGCAGGTGGCGGCTGCGGCCGGGCACCACGTCATGGTCACCGACGCCCGGGCCGAGGCGCTGGAGAAGGCCGCGGAGCGCCTGACCAAAGCGATGGCCCGGCTGGTCGAAAAGGGCCGCATCGATGCCGCCGCCTCGGCGGAGCTCCGGGAGCGGATTACCTGGGCACCGGGGGCCGCGGGCGAGTTGTCCCTGTTCCGCCATTGCGACCTCGTCATCGAGGCGATTGCCGAAGGTCTCCAGCTCAAGAAGGAGGCCTTCAGAGGTCTGGAAGCGGTGGTGGGTGACAAGTGCATCCTGGCCACCAACACCTCCTCGCTCTCGGTAACCGCCATCGCCGGCGCCTGCCGGCTGCCGGAGCGCGTCGTGGGGCTGCATTTCTTCAACCCCGCCCCGCTGCTCCCACTGGTCGAGGTGGTCCCCGGACTCACCACCTCTCCCGAGACGGCCGCCATTGCCAAGGGGACCATGGGCCTCTGGGGAAAGACCGCCGTCTCGGCCGCCGACACTCCGGGCTTCATCGTGAATCGGATCGCGCGGCCGTTCTACGGGGAGGCGCTGCGGATCTTCGAAGAAGGCCTCGCGGACAAGGCCACCATCGACTGGGCCATGAAGGACCTCGGCGGGTTCCGCATGGGTCCGTTCGAGCTGATGGACTTGATCGGCAACGACGTGAACCTGGCCGTGACCAAGTCGATCTTCGAGGCCTTCCACTACGATCCGCGCTATAAACCCTCGGTCACCCAGCAGCGGCTGGTCGAGGCCAACCGGCTGGGCTGGAAAACCGGCCACGGCCACTACGAATACCAGGACGAGGCGGTCATGCCAGCGCCGGTCCGGGATGGGGGCCTGGGCCGGGACGTGGTGAACCGGATCCTGGCGATGCTCATCAACGAGGCGGCCGACGCGGTGTTCTGGGGGATCGCCAGCCGCGACGATATCGAGCTCGCGATGACCAAGGGTGTCAACTATCCCAAGGGACTGCTGCACTGGGCCGACGAAATCGGGCTGGCCGCCGTGCTGGCGCGGCTCACCTCGCTCCAGGAGGAATACGGAGAGGATCGGTATCGGTCCAGCCCCCTGCTCAAGCGCCTGGTGCGCGAGGGAAAGCGCTTCTATCCGTGACCGATGAACAGCGGCGGGCCGAGCAGATTGTCGCCGGAATGCTGGCCAAGGACGCGTTCAGCCGATGGCTGGGAGTCGAGGTGTCCGAGCTCGGGCCGGCCCGCTGCGTCTGCCGGATGGTGGTGCGGGACGAGATGGTCAACGGCTTCGATGTGGCCCACGGCGGCATCGTGTTTTCCCTTGCCGATAGCGCCTTCGCCTTTGCCTGCAACACTCAGGGCCGCATCACGATGAGCATCGAGAACGCCATCACCTATCCCATGCCGGTGCATCCCGGAGACCGGCTCACCGCGGTGGCCTCCGAAGAAGCCGCCTCCCGTCGGCTGGGGTTCTACCGGGTAGACGTTACCAACCAGCGCCAGGAAACGGTGGCCCTGTTCCGGGGCACCGCCTACAAGACTTCCCAGGAGCATCCGTAGATGACGGCCACAGAGTCATTGCAAGCCGGCAAGGCCGGCCAGGCAATCTCCTGGGAACAGGTTCTCTATTTCTCCCTGATCTCCCGTTTCCTCGACGACACCGAGGAGCAGCGGCTGGTGCCCGAAAAGAAGGTGCTCTACCAGTTCTCGGCACGGGGACACGACGTCGCCCAGCTCATCCTGGGCCAGCACCTGACCCACCCGCACGACGGCGTGGGGGCCTACTATCGCTCCCGGCCGCTGCTGCTCTCCCTGGGGCTGACCGTGGGAGACGCCTTCTCCGGGCCGATGGGCCGGGCCGGCGGGTTCAGCGACGGGCGCGACATCGGCGTGGTGTGCAACCTGCCTAACGATCCCGGCCCGGTAGTGCTGCCGATGTCGGGAGACGTCGGCTCCCAATACACACCCACCGCCGGCTGGGCCCAGGCCATCACCTATCACCGGGATGTGCTGGGTGACGCGAGCTGGCGCGGCGCCATCGGATGCGTGTTAGGCGGCGAGGCCTCGGTGGCCACCAACGGGTTCTGGTCGGCGCTCACCATGGCCACCACCCTCGAGCTGCCGATGCTGTTCTACATCGAGGACAACGGCTACGGGATCTCGGTGCCCGGACGGTTCCAGACCCCCGGCGGCAACATCGCCGCGAATCTCGCCTCGTTCCGGAATCTCCTGATCAAGGACGGCGACGGGACCGATCCTGCGGAGGCCGCCGGCCTGATCGGCGAAGCGGTCGACCATGCGCGCACCGGCCACGGCCCGGCGCTGGTCCGGCTTCTGCTGCCGCGGCTCTCCGGGCACTCGGGCCAGGACACCCAGGCCTACAAGGATCCCGACCTCGTGGAGCGGGAGCGCACCACCGATCCACTCCCCCGCCTCTACCAGTTCCTCAAGGCCGGCGTGCTGAGCGCCGCCCGGATTTCCGGGGTGGAGGCCCGCGCCAGGCAGGACGCCGAGGCGGGACTCGAAGAAGCGCTGGCCCGGCCCGAACCCGATACCGCGGGGGTGACCCGCTTCCGGGTCACCGAGCGGGACGGCGCAGGAAATCCCGTACTGCAGCGTCGCGGCGGCCTCGCTCCCGCCGGTCACCGCTTCCCCGCCTCCAGCGAAGCACCGGCGCCGGAGGGCGCCAGGATCAACATGCTCACCGCAATTCGCCGCACTCTCGAGGTAGAGCTGCGCACTAACCCCAGGCTGACCGTCTTCGGCGAGGACGTCGGGCCCAAGGGCGGCGTTCACGCCGCCACGCTCGGCCTTCAGGATTCCTTCGGCGACAAGCGGGTCTTCGACACGTCACTCTCGGAGGAGGGCATCGTCGGCCGCGCGGTGGGCATGGCGCTCGCCGGGTTGATGCCGGTGCCCGAGATCCAGTTCCGCAAGTACGCCGACCCCGCCACCGAGCAGCTCAACAACTGCGGCACCATGCGCTGGCGCACCAACAACCGGTTTGCCGCGCCGATTGTGGTGCGGATGCCGGGCGGCTATGCCCCGAAGTGCGGTGATCCATGGCACAGCGTGAATGGAGAAGTGCTGTGGGCCCACGCCGTCGGCTGGCAGGTGGCGATTCCCTCCAACGCCGAGGACGCGGTGGGCCTGCTGCGCACCGCGATGC
>JAYUAL010000014.1:0-2718 GCA_043741355.1 Gemmatimonadales bacterium
TGTTTCCTTGCGGGGCTTGGCAAGTACGAGGCCGATGGCGCCCCCCACCGTCCCCACAAGATCATCTATGCGCTCTCGTACCGCGAAGATCCCCTCAACCCCACCTTTGTGGTGGACATCAGCGAACAGTTCGAGCGCAAGATGGCGGCGATTCGCTGCTATGCGAGCCAGTTCGACGCGGCGATCAGCGCCGGAGAAATTTTTCCGACCGGGCAGGACCTGTACAGCAGGGTCGAGCATCAGAACGGGCACTACGGCTCGCTCATCCGCACCCGGTACGGCGAGCCGTTCTACACCCATGAGACAATGGCCGTCGAGGATGTGGTCATGCTGGGGGTTCAGAGCATGTAAGACGCTACGACGCTAGGACGCTAGGAAATTACCTTTCCGTCGTAGCGTCTCACTCGTGCCGCAGGGCCTCGACCGGATCCATCCGGGCGGCGCGGTTGGCCGGCAGCAACCCGAACACCAGCCCGATCCCGATCGACACCAGCGTCGCCACCACGGCGCTCCAGAGCGGCACCCCGGCCTCGAGTCCCAGCACCCGCTTCACCACCTCTCCCATCGTGAGGCCGAACAGAATCCCCGCCAGGCCTCCGATCAGCGTCAGGGTGGCTGCCTCGACCAGGAACTGCCAGAGGATTTCACGGCGGGTGGCGCCGCAGGCCATCCGCAGCCCGATCTCGCGGGTGCGATCGGTCACCGAGACCATCATGATGGCCATCACTCCGATGCCGCCCACCAGCAGTGCCACGCTGGAAATCGCCGTCATCACCAGGAAAAACATCGACGTCAGCGAGTTCATGGTGTCCAGGATCTGATCCTGGGTAATGAAATCGAAGGTGTTGGGCACTCCGGGCCGGAGTCCTCGCTTCCGCCGGAGCGCGACCGTGGCTTCGTCCTTGGCCTCCTCGACCGAGATACCGTCGCGGCCGAGTACCACGATGAAGAGGTCGTTGGTGTCGCTGTAGTCAAAGGCGTGCTTGGCCACCTGGTACGGCACCATCCCGCCGATGCTGAACCCCGGCGGTTGAAACGCGTTGTCGGGGGGCTGCCAGACCCCGATGACCCGGAAGGGCCGGCCGCCGATCCGTACCGTTTGACCCAGGGGATCGGTTGGTCCGAAGAGCCGGCGGGTCAGGTCCACCTCCAGCACCGCCACAGCGGCCCCGTTCAGCTCGGCGGGGGTGAAATTGCGGCCGGCCGCCAGGGTTCCCCCGTTGATCTCGAGAAAACTGTCGTCGGCCCCGTAGATCAGCATAGGCTGCGACGATTCCGCCTGGTATGCGATCCGGTTAAACGACTGAATCCAGACGCCGGCGTGCCGGATGTCGGCCCCCCGCGCGATGGCCCGGGCGTCCTCCTCATCCAGCACCGGACGGATCCGCACTTCGTACGGCAGGTTGTCGGGATTGAGCGGGGTCGTGGAGAAGAACCGCATCACGTAAAACGCATTGGGGGAGGAGGCATTGAGCGCGTTGAAGATCTGGGTCTTCACCCCATCCACGATGGAAGCCATCAGCATGACGGTGGAGACCCCGATGACCACGCCCAGAATGGTCAGGAATGAGCGCAGCTTGTTGGCGCGGAGGTTGTCCGCCGCCACGCTGATTCCTTCCTCGAGATTCCGGACGAACACCGCCTACTCCTGCCGCAGGGCGGTAATGGGATCGAGCCGGGCCGCGCGGCTGGCGGGGTAGACCCCGAAGACGATCCCGGTCCCGGCACCCAGCGCCAGTGCCACGCCCACCGACCAGGCGGTGACCCGTGCCGGCAGCGGGCTGATGACGGAAATCAGCTGCGCCAGCAGCGCCCCGCCGAGGATGCCGAGCACCCCGCCCATCATGGAGAGGAGGACCGCCTCGACCAGAAACTGGCGGCGGATGTCCCGCTGCCGCGCGCCGAGCGACTTGCGGATTCCGATTTCATGGGTCCGCTCGTTCACCGACATGAGCATGATATTCATGATCACGATGCCGCCCACCACGATCCCGATGCACACCACCGCCGGTATGATGGTGAAAAGCACGCTGGTGAGGCGGGTCCAGAAGGCCACCAGCGCGTCGGCCTTGTCCACGGTGAAGTCGTTGGTTTCACCGGGGCGGAGCCGGTGGGCCAGCCGCATCGCCTCCTCGGCGCGATCCATCGCGCCCCGGAGTTCGTCGGGATCGCGCATCTTCACCGAGATGGTCGTGGTGAGGCGCCGGCCGTGAATCGACTCGAAGGTGCTGATCGGGAGCAGGGCAAAGCCGTCGAAGGACTGCCCCAGCATCCGCCCCTTCTTGGCGATCACGCCCTTGATGGTGAACTCGGTGCCCCCGATTCGGATCCTCTTGCCCACCGCCAGCGCGGGGTAGTCGAACAGCTTTTCCGCGACCTCGCTTCCGACGACCGCAACCAAACGCCGGTCGTCGATGTCGGGCTGGGTGAGCGGTTCACCGTCGGTGAACCGGTAGTCCTGCACCAGCTGGTAGTCGGGGGTCACGCCGAAGATTGTGACGCTGCCTACGGTCTTGTTCCGGTAGGAGACGTCCCGGACAGGCGTGGGCCATCCCGACTGCAGCGACACCGCCTGCGCGTCGGGGAGCGCCTCGCGCACCGCCGCCGCGTCGGTCTTGGAGATGATGGGGCGCTTGTTCAGCTCCCGGACGGTCGAGTCGTCGATGATGCCCATGGCGATGGGCCACCGGCGCACCTGGAACGAATTGGTGCCGATCA
>JAYUAL010000015.1:0-6412 GCA_043741355.1 Gemmatimonadales bacterium
TTCGTCCCCCTCGGCCAGATCGCCACCATCAGGCAGGTGGCCGGCCCGATGGTGGTGCGCACCGAGGGAGCCCAGCCCACGGCGTGGGTCTATGTGGACGTGGTCGGGCGGGACATTGGGGGCTACGTCGCCGACGCCAAAGGGCAGGTGGAGCGCGCCGTGACCTTGCCACCCGGCTACACGCTCGTGTGGAGCGGCCAGTACGAGTACATGCAGCGCGCCAAGGAGCGCATGAAGCTGGTCATTCCCGCGACTCTCGCCATCATCTTCCTGCTTCTCTACTTCAACTTCAAGAGCATCGGGGAGAGCCTGATCGTGATGCTCTCCCTCCCCTTTGCGCTGGTCGGCGGGATCTGGTTCATCTGGCTGCTGGGCTACAACTGGTCGGTGGCGGTGGCCATCGGCTTCATCGCACTTGCGGGCGTGGCCGCCGAGACGGGAGTTGTCATGCTGATCTACCTCGACCACGCCTGGGCGGCCCGGCGCGCCGAGGGAGGCCGACCCACGCTCCGCCACCTGTATGAGGCGGTGATGGAGGGCGCGGTAGAACGAGTGCGCCCCAAGATGATGACGGTGACGGCGATCATGGCGGGCCTCCTTCCGATCCTCTGGGGATCCGGCGCCGGCGCCAGTGTGATGAAGCGGATCGCGGCGCCCATGGTGGGGGGGATGATCAGTAGCACGGTGCTCACGCTGGTGGTCATCCCGGCGATCTACTCGCTCTGGAAGGAGCGGGAGGTCGCCGGAGCTCTGGAGGCGGAATCCGCGCCCAGCCTCGGCGCAGTAATCGAAGCTTGACCCCGCAGTGGGCCCGCTTCTCGGGCTCCGCTGCACTCACCATTGCTTAAAGGAGGGTAGTCTGGTGTTCACATCCTCAATGATTCGTGGCCTCACCGCGGGGGCGGCGCTCCTCGCGGCCGGATGCGGCTCCAACATGATGGATACCGAGCTGGCGACTCAGCTCCTCGCCGTGAGTCCTCAAGGTGGCGCCGTCAACGTGACTGCGACGCCCGACATCGTGCTCACTTTCAACCGGTCCATGATATCGGGGATGGAACAGTACCTGGCCCTGCATCAAGGCGGCCTCACCGGCTCGACCGTCTCGATGACGTGCAACTGGTCGGACGGGCAGAAGACGCTCGCCTGCCGTCCCGCCCAGCCGCTGGCGGCCGGCACCCGCTACACCATCCACATGGGCGGTGGAATGATGGACGCCAATGGTCGGGGAGTAGGCATGCAGCGCTACGGCATGGGCATGGGCGGTCAGTGGGCCACCGGAGGGATGATGGGCGGCCAGAGCGGCATGATGGGAACCGGCTGGATGCACAGCAACGGTTCCTACGGGATGGCGTTCGAGTTTACGACGGGGCCGTGATCGGAGCCGCCCTCCCAAGGTCTACGCGTGGGTGGAGCGGAGAAAGCGCGGGCAAGGGCCTGCGGTTGCGAGCGGCCCGGGGGAGGACTAGCTTCCCCGCCCGAGATGCCCTCGGTCACCCGGCTCCTCGACGCCCCCGCCATGGCAAGCACCCTTTCACGCATGGCCGGTGAGGTCGTTGAGCGATGCGGGGGGACCGAGGGCCTGGTTTTGGTGGGGATCCAGCGCCGCGGTGTGGAGCTGGCGGCTCGCCTCGCCGGGTTCATCGGCCAGGGCGGCCCCACCATTCCCTTAGGCAAACTTGACATCACCCTCTATCGCGACGACCTCTCCGCCATCGGACCGATTCCGCGGGTCGGAGAAACCACTCTCCCCGGCCAGCTGGAAGGCCGCACCGTCGTCATCGTCGACGACGTGCTGTACACCGGCCGCACCGTCCGCGCCGCCCTCGACGAGCTCGCCGACTTCGGCCGCCCGCGCCGCGTCCTCCTCTGCGTGCTGGTAGACCGCGGCGGGCGCGAGCTGCCGATCCAGGCCGACTTCGTGGGACTCACCGTCGAGACCGGCGTCGGCGACCGGGTGGATGTCGCGGTACAGGAGTTCGATGGGCACGACTCGGTCGACCTGGTGCGCGGAGGTCCGCGGTGAGCACTCCAGGCCTCGGCAAGGACCTCGTGGGGCTCGAATACCTTTCCGCCGAGCAGATCCTGTTAATTCTGGACACCGCCGAGCCGTTCAAGGAAGTGAGCGAGCGTCCCATCAAGAAGGTGCCGGCCCTCCGCGGCAAGACCATCGTCAACCTCTTCTTCGAAGCCTCCACCCGCACCAGGATCTCGTTCGAATTCGCCGAGAAACGCCTCTCCGCCGATACGGTCAACGTGGCCACCACTGGCTCATCCGTCTCCAAAGGAGAAACGCTGGTGGATACGGCCCGGAATCTCGAGGCGATGCGGATCGACATGGTGGTGATCCGGCACCCGTCGAGCGGCGCCGCCGAATTCCTGGGTCAGCGGATCCGCTCCAACGTCATCAATGCCGGCGACGGCAGGCACGAACACCCCACCCAGGGCCTCCTCGATCTGCTCACCCTTCGCGACCGCTTCGGCAGAATCGCGGGGCTCAAGGTCGCCATCTGCGGAGACGTGCTGCACAGCCGGGTGGCCCGCAGCAATATCTGGGGACTCCTCAAGCTGGGCGCCGAAGTGGCCATCTGCGGCCCCGCGACGCTCATCCCCCGCGAATTCGCGCAGCTGGGCGTGCGGATTTTCCCGCGAATCGAAGCGGCCATCGAGTGGGCTGATGCCCTGAACGTGCTCCGGTTGCAGCTGGAGCGGATGGCCTCGGGCTTCATCCCCTCGCTCCGCGAATACAACCGGGTGTTCGGAGTAACCCGGGAGCGGCTCGCGCAGGCGGGAAGGGAAGTGGTGATCCTCCACCCCGGCCCCATGAACCGCGGGGTCGAGATCGACAGCGACGTGGCCGACGGTCCCGCCAGCGTGATCCTGCCCCAGGTCACCAACGGGGTCGCGATCCGAATGGCGGTCCTCTATCTCCTGGCAGGCGGTGCGCCCGATTGGCGCTCGGCGCCCACCCCGGCGGAGGACCGATGACCGAGCTGCTGATTCGCGGTGGACGGGTGATCGACCCGTCCCGCGGCACCGACGGGGTGGCTGATCTCTATATCAAAGACGGCCGGATCGAGGCGGTGGGGCGCAATATTTCGCTGGACGCCGGAATCGAGGTGGTTGACGCCGCCGGAAAGGTGGTGGCGCCCGGACTGATCGACCTCCATGTGCATCTGCGCGAGCCGGGCTTCGAGCACGCGGAGACCATCGCCACCGGTGCGACGTCGGCGGCGGCGGGCGGATTCACCGCCGTCTGTGCGATGCCCAATACCGACCCGGTCACCGACAATCAGGCCACCGTCGGCTTCGTCGTGCGCCAGGCCATACGCGCCGGCAAGGCGCGGGTATACCCCATCGGCGCGGTGTCGCTCGGGCAGAAGGGGGAACAACTCACCGAATTCGGCGAGATGGTGCAGGCCGGGGCGGTGGCGGTGAGTGACGACGGCAAGCCGGTGGCCACCAGCCACCTGATGCGCACCGCGCTCGAATACGCCCGCACCTTCGGCATCCCGGTGGCTGACCACTGCGAGGACATGTCGCTCGCCGCCGGTGGGGCCATGCATGAGGGCCTCGTCGCTGCGCGGCTCGGGCTCAAGGGCATCCCTTCGGCCGCCGAAGACATCATGGTGGCCCGGGACATCATCCTTGCCGAGCTGACCGGAGGCCACGTGCACCTCTGTCACATGTCCACGCGCGGCTCGGTCGAATTGATCCGGTGGGCCAAGTCGAAGGGCTTCAACGTGACCGCCGAGGCTACTCCGCATCACTTCACCCTTACCCATGAGCGCTGCCTGGGGTACGACACCAACGCCAAGATGAATCCGCCGCTGCGCGAATCGGCCGACCGCGAGGCGATCCGTGAGGGCCTTGCCGACGGAACCATCGACTGCATCGCGTCGGACCACGCCCCGCACCACTATGACGCCAAGGAGCGCGAGTTCGACGATGCGCCCAACGGCATTGTCGGCCTGGAGACGGCGCTGGGACTGGCGCTGCGCGAGCTGGTCGAGCCCGGGTTACTGTCGCTCCCCGATTTGATCGCGCGGATGAGCACGGTACCGGCACGAATTTTCCACCTCCCGGGAGGAACGCTCTCGGTGGGCGCGCCGGCCGACATCGTCGTGTTCGATGCATCAAGGCGATGGGCCGTACAGCGCGAAGATCTGCACTCGAAAAGCACCAACTCGCCCTTCCTCGGCGAAACGCTGGTGGGACAGGCAGATCTGACCATTGTGGGCGGTCGGGTGGTCTTTAATCGGTCAAATCGTCCAGATTCTTGACAGTAAGGAAGGGGACACGTTTCGCGATTGCGCTTATTCATTACATTAGAACGACTTGGGGTAGTCTGTTCCAGTGATTTGCCGGGGGGCCGCATGAGTGATCAGAAGTCTCATAACATCGCCGAAATCGAGAGCCTGCTCGGCACCCGGCAGCAATTGTCCGGGTGGCTCGACCGCCTCGATGCGGCCGGCTCGCGGGCGCCCGAATCGGTACGGGCCAAGGTCCGGGCCGACTACCACGCACGGCTCGCCCAGGTCGTCGCTCAGCTCGGCACCCACGCCGATCTCATCTCTTCGACGCTGGATGGCCTCAAGGCGCAGGCGCGGGAGTTTGGCCAGCTTCGCTCTGAAGAGCTCGAAGTCCGCGCCGAGGCCGAGCTGCGGCACACGGTGGGCGAATACACCGATGACGAATGGCAGTTGGTAGAGCTCGAGAGCTCCGGGAAGATCGAGGGGTTCGACCAGGAGCTCGACCGGCTCTCGGGCGAAATCTCCCGGCTCGAAGAGGTCCAGTCGTTGATTCAGCCGGCGCATCACCCGGTGCCGCCTCCGCCCGCCCCCCACCCGGTGCACGAGCCGGATTTGCGGGTGACCCACGGTACCGAAATACCCCCGATGCACGACGAGGAAAGGGAAATGGAGCAGCCGGCGCTGACGCTGGTGAAGGACGAGGCTCCGGCGGCGACACCCCTTCCGCGGCCCGAGGCGCCCCGGTTCATGCCGCGCGGCGGCCCGCCCAAGCCGCGTGAATCGGGCGCCCACCGGTCGATTCCATTCCCGCAGTCGCCGGCTCCCGCGCCGGCCCCGGCTCCGCAGCAGACCGACGAGCTGGCGTTCCTTCGCTCGGTGACCCTGGACTCCCCCTCCAGCACCCGGCCGACCCCGAGTACCAGCCCGACCGCGGTGAGCCCGCTCGACCGTGAGGACCGTCCCAGCACCACCGTGGCCAAGACGCTCAAGTGCGGAGAGTGCGGTTCGCTCAACCGGCCCACGGAGTGGTACTGCGAGCGGTGCGGGGCGGAGCTGGCGGCGTTATAGGGCGGGGAGTAGGAAGCGGGGAGCCGTAAGCGGCTAGCAATTGCGGGGGGCCTCGGCAAGCGCCGGAGCCCCCCGCTCACTTCTTCCCGCTCCCTGCTCCCCGCGGGTTACTTCTTATTCGCCGCCTTCGCGAGTTTGCTCTTCATCCGGGCCGCGGTGTTCGGATGGATCAGGCGCTTGCGGCCGGAACGATCCAGGAGCTTTACAGCTTGGGCGCGGTCATCTGCATTCCCGGTTCCCTTGACCTTCTTGAGCGCGGAGCGAAGCTCGCTGCGCTGGGCCCGATTCCGGGCGGTGTGGCTCTTGGACTGCCGCATCTGTTTCTTGGCGGATTTGGTTCTCGGCACTGGGTTTTCTTGGGCGAAGGAAGCGGGGGAAATGGCACGACCATGCCGGCCTGCCGACGAAGCGCTAAGTATAGTCCCGGCAATATCTTGACGCAAGGAGTGAGTTGACGTCGGGCCCCGGATGGAACATCTTTCGGACATGACCGCCCAGGCCCCGCCAGCCGCCCCCCTGCTTGCTGCTCCGGATGCCGGGCCGGCGCCCTCCGCTCCCGAGGCGGCGGCGATATTGGGAAGCCTGGGGTTCGTGGTGCGCCTCGAGGCCTTCAACGGTCCGCTCGATCTGCTGCTGCATTTGCTCCGCGAAGAACAGATCGACATCGCCGACATTCCGATCGCGCGGATCGCCGATCAATTCCTGGCGGCCATCAAGCACCTCGGACTCAATCAGGCGGCCGACTATCTCGAGATGGCGAGCCGGCTGGTGCGGCTCAAAGTGCAGATGCTCCTGCCGCGCAATCAGGACGGCGAGGAGTGGGAGGATCCCCGCGCCGAGCTGGTGCGGCGGCTGCTCGAGTACCAGCAGATCCGCGAGATCACGCACTGGATGGCCGCGGCGGCAGACCGGCGCGCGCTCAGCTTTGCCCGCGGCTACCTGCCGCCGCCGCCCGAGCTGCCGCCCCTGCCGCTCACGCTCGACCTCCTCGACCTGCTCACCGCGGTGGACCGGGTCGTCTCGTCGATTCTCCATCCGGTGTTTCACAGCGTGGTGGCCCGGCCGCTCAACGTCGAGGGCGCGACGCTGAGAGT
>JAYUAL010000016.1:0-6406 GCA_043741355.1 Gemmatimonadales bacterium
GGTCGCTGGTGAGGCTTCCGAGATCCACCGAAATTCGGGACCCGGACGAATCCACCGTCCCGGTGCCATCCAGCAGGATTCCCCCGGTGATGGCGCTGCTCTTCCCGATCGCTTCGTTGGGAAGCTCGAAGCCGACCAGCTGCTCCCGGACGATGAATCGGACTTCATTGCCCGCTGGCGCCAGGACCAGCTGCACCGGCACGGGAACGGGTGTCCTGGTCTTGCCGGTCCTGGCGGACTTCCCGGTCGAAGGCACCCCGGACTGCGCGAGCAGGGACGGGGGCAGGAGAATGACGGCCAGCGCGACCAGTGTGGCTCGGGGGGGGGCATGGCCTCTGTACGGGCCGGGAAGACGGAATGTTGACGCCCGGCGCAACTTCGACGGTCCGCTTCCCGTCGGGACATCATAGCCCGCCCACGTCCACCCACGCCCTCAGAAAAGGTCCCCGCATGTCTACCAAGGCTCGCTTCTCGTAACCGCCATTGGCGCGGCACCGCTGGCCGCCCAGGATCCCGGTCCCAACGCCACCCCGGCGGCGCTTCGCACCGAGTACTCGACCAACATGAAGGAGGTCGAAAAGAAGGTGATCGACTCGCGGAAGCGTTCCCGGCCGAGAAATACGGCTGGCGCCCCACGGCCGGGGTGCGGTCGGTGTCCGAAGTGCTGATGCACATCGCCTCGGAGCACTACGTCTACCTGCCGACCTCGGTGGGGGCCACACCGCCCGCCGATCTGAACATGGGCGCCGACCGGGAGATCTTTGCGAACCTCGACAAGGTCACCGCCAAGGCCAATGTCATCCGCCACCTCAAGGCGGCGTTTGCCTATCAGAAATCGGTGCTGGAGGGGGCCGACGCGGTGCTGAACACCGGAAAGGTGAAGAGCTTCGGCGAGGAGCATACGGTGGCCAATCTGTTCACCGTGTTCGTGGCCGACCAGCACGAGCATCTGGGGCAGTTGATCGCCTATGCCCGGATGAATGGCGTGGTGCCGCCCTGGAGCAGGAAGGAGTGAGCTACTTGAGTCCGGCCCGGTGGCGCCGTATATACTGAACAGCCGGCCTCATCCCTTTTCCCGAACGAGCCGCTCTCATGGCCCACGATGTCTTCATCTCCTATTCGACCGACGACGCCAACGAGGCGAACGCGATCGTCAACGCGCTGGAGTCAAATGGGGCCCGTTGCTGGATTGCGGGTCGCGACATCAACCCCGGGGACATCTGGGCCCAGGCCATCATGAGCGCGATTTCGGGGAGCCGAATCGCGGTGGTGGTGTTTTCCGCCAGCGCCAACAGCTCGAAGGACGTGCTCAACGAGGTGGATGCGGCGATCCGGAAGGGGCTCATCGTGATCCCCTTCCGGATCGAGAAAGTGGCGCCGGACGGGGCCATGGAGTACCACCTGCGCACCCGCCATTGGCTCGACGCGATGACCCCGGACCTCGAGTCCGGAATCAAGCGCCTGGTCGGGGACGTCACGGCGATCCTGGCCGGTCAGCCCCGCCCCCCGGAGCCGTTCGTTCCCTTCCGCAAGGATCCGAAGCCCACCCCCTCCTCGGACAGCAAGACCACGATCCGGATCCCCAAGCTCACCGTCTTCCTGGCCCGATTCTGGACCCGCCACAAAAAGCTGGTCCTGATCGCGGGCGGGGTCGCCGTCATAGTGCTGATCAGCTGGCTTGCCCTGCATCGGAACACGGTAAGCGGAGTGAAGTTTGCCGTGCCGTTCGCGGGCGAGGGCGGAAAGAATGGCTCCTTCCCCATTACCGAGCGAGGAATGCGGTTTTTCGAGGGAGGCTACGGCCAGACCGCCGAGTCCCAGCGCAATTATGCCGCCAAGCTTCCCACCGCCTCGACCCGGTACGTCAACGTCGAGCTGAGCCTCGAGCATGCCCGGGCCGAGCGTCCGATACCCTTGCCGGTGTCCTGCACCTTTTACAAGCCGGACGGCGGCGTGTACGCGATTGCCACTCAGAATCTGCGGATCCAGTCCGACCGGGAGAACAGCACCTATGTGCTGGGCTGGGGATCCAACGTTCCGGGAACCTGGCCGCCGGCGAAATACCGGGCGGATTGCAGCTACGGCGGCAAGCTCATCGGCCGAGACCGGTTCGAGATCACCGGCAACGCGGCCCTCACCAAGGGCCCCCCCGACATTCCCTCGCTGGGCGCCCATGTCGTGGCGATGAAGTTCTTCGAATCAGCGGCGGGAACGCTGCCGCCCGAAAATCAGCGCATCTTCGCCGAGCGATTCGATGCCGGTACGGCGCGCCACGTCAATACCGAGATTCTCACCAATCATGCCGCCACGGGCCGGGCGGTGAACATGCCGATGTCGTGCACCTATACCAAGCCCGATGGGTCGGTCCTTTACGTAACCCAGAACACGTTCAATGTGCCCGCCAACTACGAGAACACCAGCTTTGCCACCGGCACCGGCTGGCCGGAGCCGGGACACTGGCAGCCGGGGGTCTACCGGGTGGCCTGCGTGCACGACGGCCGGACGATTTCGCAGGGGAGCTTTGAAATAGTCGGACGGTGAGGACAGCCGGACGGTGCGGACAGACGGACGGTGCGGACAGACGGACGGTGAGGACAGCGGGGCCGGAAGTAATTGCCCCTCCTCACCGTCCTCACCGTCCTCACCGTCCGTCCGTCATCACGGCCGGCCGTGGCGGCCCTCGATTCGCTCGCCGCGCCGCTCCAGACGCTCGCCCTTCCTGCCGAGGCGCTCCCCTTTGCGCTCCAAGAGCTCGCCGGCCCGCTCACGACCGTTCCTCTCGAGGCGCTCGCCCCGCCGCTCGAGGTGGTTGCCCCGGCGCTCGGCTCGCTCCCCCACCCGTTCCATCCGCTCGGCCTTCCGGAGGCGCGGATGACCCGCCTGAGCCGCCAGCGGCGCTGCGCCCAGCGCAACGAGCACGGCGCCGAGCAATGAGTACCTTCTGATAGTGCACATCGTCTCTCTCCTGCGTTCGGGTTAGGACTATTCCCTACTGCATCGGAAAGGACGATACCCCGGCCCGCTTGTTAGAAATGTGATGCCCATCACCGACGGAAAACCGAGCTCAAGTCACTGGCACGCCGCGCCGTCCCAGCCAGGCGGCGCGGAGCCGGAGCTGCGCGGGAGTGGCGCCGGAATCCACCTCGAACCGCACCGGCAGCCCCTTCTCGTCCTCGATGAGAGTGATTCCGAGCTTGGCGTAGAACTCCTTGACCGGCGGGTGCTCCGCCCTCTCGACGTACCGGCTCAGGAAATCCCGCACCTCCGGAGAGGTACGCTCCCCTACGATCGCGAAAAGCGAGTCTTCCGGGAACGCCCGCTTCTTGCCGTAGGTCCTGCTGAGTCCGCCGATCAGGTCGCGGAGCCCGTGCTGCCCCTCGGACAGCTCCAGCAGCTTGATGTCGAGCAGCCCGGCCACTACCGCGCCGCGCATGTAGATGTTGCCGTACTGCCGCTGGCCGGAGTCGCTGTAGGAGGTCAACGCCAGCTGGGTGAGCGAATAGGTGGTATCGAACGCCAGGTGGTCATAGCGAACCTTCCCGGCCAATTCGGCCAGGTACTCCTCGGCCGGCTTGAGCCCGGATTCGAGCTGCATCTTGTGCGCGGCCCACTCGGTCACCCCTTCGTAGAGCCACAGGTGCCGCGACGGAATCGGGGTCTCGAAGTTGAAATGCTCGATGATTTCGGAGTGGAGGTTGAGCGGCGTCACCACGTGAAAGAATTCGTGCGCCGCCATATCGGTCACCGTAGCGCCCGCCTCCCGGGTGTAGGGCCGGTCCTTGAGCGCGTATTCCGAGCCGTAGGAGTGCTCCCACGCGCCCATGTCGACCTCGCTGAAGTGAAACAGGAAAGTGTACCGGTCCACCGGAAGCTTGCCCAGGAACCCACCCGCCGCCTGCAGCATGCCCCGCATTGAAGTGAGGAGCTGCGACGCCTTGATCTGTCCCGCCTTGGAATAAACCAGGATCTGCACCGGCACACCGGTTACCCGGGTCTCGGCGCGGGTAAGCCGACCCGCCATGATCGGGGAATCCACCAGCTGATCGTAGTCGTCGGCGAGGTAGAGCCCGAGCCGCTGCCGGAGCGGCGTGCCCACTACCCACGTCGGGGGCCGAAGCAGGCGCACCGAGATCGGCGCCGCCTGCATTCCCTGAGGGAATCCGAACACCGCCTGCCCGTTGATCAGCGCGTGGTCCGCCTTGAGCGACGAGCCGCACATCCGATATACCGGGTGCTCGGTGACCGGAGTATCGAAGGTCTCCCGAATTTCGTACCGGATGGCGCGCACCCGGCCCGGTGAGACGATTCGCCACTGGTTGGTGTTGAGCCGCGCGGTCTCCAGCTCCCGCCCTGCCGCGTCGAACCCACGAAACCGGCGGACGTAGCGGCCGATGTCCATCACCTGGTAGGTGCCCGGCGCGGTAGACGCGAACTGGAAGATCCCGCTGGCGGCGGGAAGCGAATCGACCCGCAGGGTGACCTTGAACACCGAATCGGCTCGGTCGTTGAGGTCCACGGTGTAGCGGAGCGGCGCGGCCTTGGGGGCCGCGGCCCCGGTCAGGGACAGCGTCAGAAGCAAATGGGTCAGCGGGTTCATGGGCTCGGAGGTGGGGCGTGGAGCGCCGAGGCGGGGCGCCATGGGGACGTCAATCCTGACGGGGCGACCGGGAAGCGCGTCGCTGAGCCGGAGTCGATGTGCTCCCTCTACGTGCTGCCCAGCGCAGGGGTTGCAAATCGAATCCGAGGAGACTGCGGGAATCGAAACCATATCCTCATGGGCACCGTAGGTTGTCCCACTATGCAACCTCTCCTGCTTGCCTTGGCGCTTCTTCAGTCCCCTGCACCACCGCAAGCCGCAATCCCCGCCGACAGCTACGCCGACTCAGCCACCGCCGACCTGGTCGCCCGCACTCGCGGGGCCCGGGAGCGGAATGAGCGGCTGGTGACCTCCTACACCGCGAGCGTCTCCCAGCGGATGGGGGTCGGAATCCACGCACTCTCCCGCGATCGCATGCTGTTTCACCAGGAACTGGCCGCGAACATCTCCTGGAAGCGGGACGGCCCCAGTACAATCACGGTGACCGGTGCCCGGCAAGCGGTGCCGGTGGCCATCCGGAAGGACCAGGTGCCCGGAGACCTCGACGCCTCGGTCCGCTGGCTCGTGGTGAATCCCGCGGAGGACTACCTCGGCATGATCGGAGAGGATGAAGACGGGTTCGTCTATCCGCTCAAGGGAGGGGCGGAGCAGGACTATCGCTATGCGAGCGGGGATACGACGGTCATTACGCTGGCCACCGGCCAGAAGATCCGGCTGCTCCAGCTCAAGGTCACGCCCCGCCGCTCGGACTGGAAGCTCATGTCGGGCTCGCTCTGGTTCGACGCCGACACCTACGGGCTGGTGCGCGCGGTGTTCCGTCCGGCGCGACCCTACGACCTCCGGCTCGACGGCGACAAGGACGACATGGAGGACGTGCCCTCCTGGGTCAACGCCAAGGGCGAGATCAAGTTCATTACCATGGAATACGGCCTGTACGAGAACCGGTGGTGGATGCTTCGCTACGCCGCGCTGGATGCCATCGGCAACGTGGGCTCCTGGCTCGGCTTGCCGATCAAATTCGAGCGAGTGTACAGCGACTACGAGGTCGAGGGCGGTACGCCGCCCACGGAAGGCAGCACCTTCCGGCCGGCCGGCACGGTGCGCGATCGGGCACGGGACACGATGCCTCCCGACCCCGAGGCGGACCGAACCCGCCGCGCCACCCGCCGCAGGGCTCGCAACGACTGTCTCGACAAGGCAAACGCGGATGACAAGGAGGCGGTCAAGGCGTGCTGGCACCCGCATGCCGCGGAGGACAGCACTCTCATCGTGGTGGTGCCGAAGGACACGCTCGCGCTCCTCTCGAGCAAAACGCTCGGTCCTCCGGTGCTCGAGATGGGCGACCTGATCACCGAGTCCGAACTTCGCGGTCTGGCCGACGCCATTCGGCAGATGCCCGGGGTTCCCCGCCAGGACCGGATCGAGCTGCCGCACCAGCTGAGCGCGGTGCTTCGGAACGCGCGCTACAACCGGGTCGAGGGACTCTCGCTCGGACTCAGTGGCTCGGTGCAGCGCGGCAAGTTGCTGGTGGACGGCCTGGGCCGGATCGGGATCGCGGATGGCGTGCCTAACGCCGAGCTCGGCGTTTCGCTGGGCGGGGCGCGCAACCGATTCCGGCTGGGTGGATACCGTCGGCTGGCGGCGGTGAATCCCGACACCAAGCCGTTCGGGGTCGTGAACAGTGTCTGGGGCGTAATCGCGCAACGGGACGACGGAGATTATTTCCGAACCCTCGGCGTCGAGCTCACCGGCCAGAACGTCGAGACCGACTGGTGGAGCTGGCGGATTTATGGCGAGCACCAGAAGGCC
>JAYUAL010000017.1:0-6401 GCA_043741355.1 Gemmatimonadales bacterium
CCGGCGCACTCGCGGGCCGAGTCGCGCGGGAGCTGGGTGTCGCGGTCCAGGGTAATCACGTAGCGCACCGTTGAGAGCACCTCGGTGCCGCCCACGATCGCAGAGAACGGTGCCGTGGTGCCGCGGCGAAGCAAGTCGTTCAGATCGGTGAGCTTTCCGCGCTTCCGCTCGTGCCCCATCCAGACCCGTTCCCGCGGATTCCAGTGGCGGGGCCGGTGGAACAGGAAGAATGCGTCGCCGCCTTCCCGCGAATAGCGGGCATTGAGCTCCGCCATTCGCGCGGTGACCAGGTCCAGCACGAGGCCGTCGTCGGGCTCGTGCTCCTCCTTCGCATCCCGGAAGTCGGTGAGAAGGCCGAAGTGCAGCCGGTCGTCCCGGTTGGCCAGGAAGCGAACCTCCAGCGCCTCGCAGAGTTCCTCCGCCTCCGGAGCGCTCCCGAGAATCGCCGGCACGACGACCAGCGTGCGAGCCGCTTCGGGAATCCCGTGGGAATAGTCCATCCGCGGAAGGAGGGTGGGCTGGACCATTACCGTGGCGAGCCAGTTCACCAGCGACAGCACCAGGTGGCTGGCAGAGATCAGCGAAAGCACCGCCACCAGGATCTGCAGCCCCGGGGGCCACCGGTCGGCATGGGCCTCGAGCGCGGCGCTGGCGGCCAGAATGGCGGACAGCAGGAACGCCGGCCCCAGGTACGCGAACAGCGACACCGGTGCCTCGGCGCGCGACGGCGCAAGTCCCGCCAGCCGCTCGAGTAGGGGCAGGCCCGGACCGATCAGGTAGAAGCCGACGTGCGAGGCGCGCTCGTCCGCGTCGTTTCGGGTTCGGGCCGCCTGGGCCAGCTCGACCACCCGGCGCGCGATGTCCGGTTCGGCGAGCCCGCTCTTCCGCGCCAGGCGCTCCACCGCGTGCCGGTATCCGTCGCGACTCCCGAAGTCCATATGGACGTAGACGCTTGCGGGGTCCTCGCGCAGCAGGCCCTCGACCACGCTCATCGTCTCGACGAAGTCGCGCCAATCCATCGCGCCCAGGAAGCGAAGGCTTCCGATGCTGTTGCCGATCGAGACCTGATCGGCGGCCTGCTGCTGGTTTTCCACCTGCACCAGCTGCTCGATGGTGCGCCCTGACTCGGATAGCCGCTGCGCCACCCAGGTCATCGGCAGGGCGAGGGAGGGACTCTGGCCCTGGAGGCGGCGGGCCAGCTCGGCCACGAATGCGCTCGACATCGGCGGGTTGGAGCGCGCCATGTCGGCCACCACCAGAATGAGGCTCTTGGGATCGGTCTCGACCGTCGCGTTCATCTCGTCGGCCCAGCCCTCGGCCCGGTTCCGGTCGAGCCGGCCGGCCATTACCCGTGCCCCCACCCGGCGCAGATTCTCGATCAGCGCGAGCCGCAACATGATCGGGATGGCCCAGAGCTCCCCCAGGGTCAGTGGGGAGACGGCCTGATACGCGGCGACGAAGCTGTTGAGGCTCTCCGGATCGACCAGCCCATCTCCATGCGAGATCGTCTCGAGGGCGAGATCGTACACCCGGGGCAGGCCGGCCGACGGGCCGCCCACCAGTCGGGGTAGCTCCCGGCTGTAGCCCTTGGGCAGGTGGCGCTGGGCAACGCGGATCTGCTCTTCAATGAGGTAGAAATTGTCGAGCAGCCATTCGCCCGCGGGAGCGATCTGCCGGTTGGCCTTGGCTGCTGCCGTGAGCAAGTCCGCCGCGGCAATCAGCACTCCCTCGTTCTCGGAGAGCCGGGAGAGAAGCTGATCGGGGATCTGCCCCGGTGCGACCTGATGCAAGGCCGCGAGCTTTCTCCCGTGATGCTCCATCTGATCCCGGCTGAAGAGTTCCGCGCGCAGCGGCAGCTCGTCGCCGGACTCGTCAGAGGCGAGCCCGGTGCCGCGAAGGATGGTGCCGATGATTGCCTTGCCCGAAACCTTCAATTCCCTGCCCCCATGTGGCGGAATTCATCCGTTTTTTAACCATGAAGCCCCTGTAACATAGACGGAAATCGCCGTTCCCGGTGGTCCTTGATATTAGGAGCGACGAACGAGACCCCCTCGGACGGTCATAGTGAGCAACGGTTTTCGGGAAAACGGTATCTCACGGTTAGGTCCTGAACCCGAGAGGGTACGATGGTGGCACCACTCGCCGCGCTGTTTCTGATCCAAGCGCTCGAAGTCAAGAATCGTCCTGTTGTCGTGCCTTCCGTCAGCGCGACGACGACCACCGCGGCGCGGGCGGTTCGCGCACCCGTGATCGACGGGAAGGACGACGACGAAGTCTGGCGCGATGCCCAGCGGATCAGCGCGTTTCTGGAATTCGAGCCCAATCCGGGCAAGGCGCCCAGGTTTCCGACGGAAGTCCGGGTGGCGTACGACGCCCGAAACTTCTTCGTCTTCGTGCGAGCCTTCGACAGCGAGCCCCAGCACATCCTCAAACTGCTGGCCCGGCGCGATATCCGGACCCCAAGCGACCAGCTCAAGATCATCGTGGATTCCTACCACGACCGCCGGTCGGGATACGAATTCGCGGTCAACCCGGCGGGCGTGAAGCGGGACTACGCCATCTCGAACGACGGCAACGAGGATGAGGCATGGGACGGCGTGTGGGAAGCGGGCACCTCGGTGGATTCGCTGGGGTGGACTGCGGAGTTCCGGATTCCCTTGTCCCAGCTCCGCTACTCGCAGGTCGAGTCCAACACCTTCGGGTTTGCGGTGTGGCGCGACATCGACCGGTACAAGGAGCGGGTGAGCTGGCCGCTGTATCACAACAACGTGGCCGGCATTTCATCGCAGCTGGGCGAAGTGCATGGGTTGACGGGGCTGGCGGCGCCGCGGCGGCTGGAAATCTCTCCCTACGCCGTGACCAGGAACGTCACGGTCGACAAGGGGAGCAACGTCTTCGATCACCCGCAGAAGCTCACCGGCGGTCTCGACTTCAAGTACGGGCTCTCGTCCAACCTCACCGTGGACGGCACCGTCAATCCGGACTTCGGTCAAGTGGAATCCGACCCCGCCGTGCTCAACCTGGGTGCGTTCGAGACCTTCTTCCAGGAGCGGCGCCCATTCTTCATCGAGGGGGCCGGCCTGCTCAGCTTCGGCATCAATTGCAACGCGGTCAACGACTGCGGCTCGGAAAACCTGTTTTACTCCCGCCGGATCGGCCGGTCGCCCCAGCTGGCCGGCTCCGATGATGCCGCGAACACCGGCACGAACATCCTCGGCGCCGCCAAGATCACCGGCCGCAGCAGCAAGGGCTTGGCGGTCGGCCTGCTGGACGCCTACACCGGGCGCGAGCAGGGCCTTCAGGACCGGACCATCGAGCCCCGGACCAACTACACCGTGGTCCGGGCCACCCAGGATCTGCGCAAGGGTGAGACCGGGTTCGGCTTCATCGGAACGATGGTGAACCGCTCGCTGGACGAGTTTACCGAGTCATCGCTCCGCTCGAGCGCGATGGTCGGCGGGTTCGACTTCCGGCACCGGTTCAGCCAGAGCCGCTACGAAATCAACGCCCGGATCGCCGGCTCCCGGGTTACCGGCAGCGAGGCCGCCATCGCGGCGACCCAGCGCAGCTCGGTGCATTACTTCCAGCGGCCCGACGGGCAACTCGACTACGAGCCCACCCGCACCTCCCTCGGCGGCCATACCGCGCAGCTCAAATTCGGCAAAGTCGGCGGCGGGAAGATCCGCTTCGAGACCAGCTATCAGCAGGTCTCGCCCGGCTTCGAGGCGAACGATCTGGGCTTCCTTCGCCGAGCCGACTGGCAGAGCCAGTCCACCTGGGCCACGATCCAGTTCAACAAGCCGGGGCCGTTCTTCCGGCGACTGTTCTGGAATTTCAACGAGTGGAACGACTGGACCACCAAGGGGCTCGCGCTGGAGCACGCGGTGAACACCAACGTGCACTTCGAGCTGCCCAACAGCGTCTGGGTTCATGCCGGAGGCACCCTGGGCGGGCTCGGCACCGTCTACTGCGACCGATGCGCCCGGGGCGGACCAGCGCTCCGCACTTCAGGGTACATCTCGCCCTGGATGGGTGTGCAGGGAGACACCCGGTGGCTTGCGGTGCCCAGCGTGTGGCTCAACTACTGGAAATCCGACAATGGCCGCTCCCATACATTCAATGTGAATCCGAATATGGATTTCCGGGTCTCCACCGGGTGGACGGCGTCGCTCGGCATGAGCTATTCGTGGAACACCGACGACCGGCAGCCGTTCGGCAATTTTACCGACTCCGGCAACCTGACCCATTACACCTTCGCGCACCTGGTGCAGAGGACCACGAGTGTGCAGGCGAGGGTCAACTTCACCGCGACGCCGACCCTGACCCTCCAGGCCTACGCTGAGCCGTTCGTGAGCAAGGGAAAGTACAGCAACGTGCGGGAGCTCGACGACCCGCGCGCCGACCGCTACGACGCGCGATTCAAGGCTTACGCCGACGCGCCGGCAGCCAATCCCGGAGGGTTCAATTTCAAACAGTTCCGTTCGAATGTGGTGATGCGGTGGGAGTACCGGCCCGGCTCGGCGCTCTTCCTGGTGTGGCAGCAGGGACGCGAGGATTTCGAGCCGGACCGGGGCACCCGATCATTCCGGGGAGACCTGAACCGGCTCTTCGAAGTTCACCCGAACAACACCTTCCTGATCAAAGTGAGCTATTGGCTGGACCGCTGAGCACGTTACGGCCGAAGCGGGGGCGATCCTCCTCGGCCAGGCCAGTCATCCATTCGGGCCGGCGTTCTCGCAGCGCGTCGGCCCACGCCTTTTCCCGGCCAGCCAGCGAGCGGAGATTGCCCGCCAGCTCCCGGAAGCGAGCCGCATCCGCGCGGCTAAGGAACACCGGCTGGCCCTCCCGGATCGCGAACGACTGCTGGTGGTCCAGCACAAACGCCGCGAGCGAGTCAAGCGTGGCGGCAGCGCCCCGCTGGATGTCCGCGTAGGTCGTGAGCTCCCGCTGCCATTCCACCAGCGCATCCTCGACGGAGCTCATCAAGCCGTTGAGAGCGGTGTCGGCGGCTTCGGCGGAATCGGCGCGCTGCACCAGGAGTACCGCGAAGTTCCGGCTCTGGAGCAGGAGGCTGTCGGTTGCCTGGCGGTACTTCGCCGTCGCCGTTCTCACCCCGCGAAGGGACGAAACGCCGTGGAGCGCCGAGCCCCGGAAGCGATCAGGAAAGCGCTGGCGGTCAACCCAAGCTTCGAGGCGATGCTGGGCCAGTGCCGCAGAATCACCGAACTCGGCGGCCATACTGGCAAGGGTGCGCTGGGTACTCAAAGACGGTCCGGTGGGCGCCGCAGCGTACTGTTGGGCGTGCTCTCTGCCGATCGACTGAAGCCTGAGCACGGTAAAGACACCCATCAGCGCGACGGCCGCGATGCCCGCGCCAATGCGGACTCCCTTCAGGGCGTGCCAACGAAGCTTCGGGCCCCTGGTGGCGACCGCGGCGGGACTTCCCCCGGTTCGGCTCACCGCCACCGCGGCCTGCTGGTATGCCACGACCAGCTCGGCCCGCTGAAAGGTCTTGTCGTCGCCCACGGCGAGTTCGGATTCGGGAGTGAGGGCGCCTTCCCGGATCGCCCTGAGCAGCGCGGCGACGTCGGCGAGGGAAACCACCTTCCCGCGGTTGTCGCGGTATCGAAAACGCATCGGTTCTCCAGGTAAACCAGCCACTGCCCGAGCGGGGCAAACGGCGTACCTCGCGCTCCAGAGCTCAGGGGTCAGGGCTTAAGGGAATGGAGGCCTCTTAACTCGAAGACCTGCATGCGGTTGCAGGCGTGCCCCCAAAGAAACTCAACACTGTCAGATTCTCTGTTTGCGGCGTTGCTTCGCAGTCAGAGGCGCAAGCTGCGACACCGTTCACGAATCGGACGTGTCGCAACCCCACCGCCCGAGCGTCCTTCGAATACTGTGCGGTACCAATCCCACTCATCGGCGAGGCTGCAATGCGCGTTCGCTCCCTGATCATCTCCGCCGGGATCGCCCTGGCGTTTCAAGGCACTCTGGCGGCCCAGGTCGAATTCGGCGTGAAAGCCGGCGCCTCGTTCGGCAACATCCAGAACAAGGGCGTCTTCCCCGGGTCCCTCAAGACCCGCACCGGACTGGCCGGCGGGCTGTTCCTCGGCTATCGGGCCTCAGTCATCGGCGTCGGAGTCGAGGCGATGTACGCCCAGCGGGGCGTGCGCTCGGACCAGAGCATCAATGACCAGTGGACCCGGCTCGACTACATAGATATCCCTGGATACGTGAAGATCACGCTCCCCACCCCGGGAATCCGGCCGTTCATCTATGCCGGCCCCCAGGTGTCCATCGAAACGAAGTGCCGCACTGCCAACGGCACGGCGGCGTGTCCGGACGCCGGGCGCAAGAAGACCGACTATGCCGGTGTTATCGGGGGCGGGATTCGGCTGGGC
>JAYUAL010000018.1:0-6394 GCA_043741355.1 Gemmatimonadales bacterium
TTGCCGACCTTCCTCTCAACGAAGACGACGAGATCATCGTCTTCTCCCGCACCACGTTCCGGCCGTTGCGCTATGTCGTGGTAACCGGCGCGGTCAAGAAGGCCGGACGAATTCCCTACCATGAAGGGATGACGCTGCGCGACGCGGTGCTGCTGGCCGACGGCCTGACCGAGGACGCGCTGCTCACCGAAGCCGAAGTGGCCCGCCTCCCGGCCGACCGGGGCGATGGCGCGCTCGCCACTACTCTGCGCACCCAGCTCGATTCCACCTACGTGTTCGACCGCGGCCGCTCGGGCCGATACCAGGGCCCCCCAGGGATCCCCGCCCCCGCGGGCGGCGCGCCGGAGTTCATGCTGGTTGCCTATGACAATGTGCTGATCTTTCGCCAGCCCGATTGGGAGCTGCAGCGTACCGTGGCGATGGGCGGCCAGGTGAAATACCCGGGCCGCTACGCGCTCAAGAACCGCACCGAGCGTCTGAGCGACGTGCTCCTGCGCGCCGGCGGTCTCACCCGGGAAGCGTATCCCGGCGGGGTCCAGTTCATCCGGGGTCAGGACGGCTTGGGGCGCATCGGCATCGATCTGCCGGCCGTCCTCCGGGACCCCAGGAACACCGACAACCTCATCATGCAGAGCGGAGACTCGGTCTTCGTGCCCGAGTACAGCCCGGTCGTACGGGTGGCCGGGGCCGTCAATGCGCCCGCTTCGGTGAGCTATGTGGAAGGCAAGGGCCTCGACTATTACATCGAGTCGGCCGGCGGGTATGCCAGGCTCGCCGACAAGGGCCGCACCTACGTGACCCAGCCCGATGGGCATCTGGAGTCGGTCAAGCGGCGGGTCATCCTGGCGGACGGCAAGCCCACCCCGCGGCCCGGCGCGGTGGTGATTGTGCCGGCCAAGGATCCGAATGAAAAGAAGGATTTCCCGGCAATCTTCGGGGCGGTGGCCCAGGTGGTAGCCGGGGCGGTGACGGTGATCGTGCTGCTGGCGACTCGGAAGTGACGCTCAGGGCAAGCGAGGCAGCCGGCTGAAGGTCTCGCTCTTGGGAAGCTGGGCCTGGGCATTCGAGGAGATGTCGTTGCCGCTCGCCGCTGGCTGGTAGTCCGGCACCAGCCGCATCAGGTGGTCGCGGAGCAGATCGTCCTGCGCGCCGCGCTGGGCGGCATCCACCAGCTCCGAGACCGCCGCCGAAAGCCCCAGCGGCAATGCCGGTTGCTTGGCCTTGAGCACCTTGGGGTGCCCGGTCGGCGTGGTGACCTCCGGCCCGAAGAACAACTCCTCGTAGAGCTTTTCTCCCGGCCGCACCCCGGTAAACACGACTTCGATGTCCCGCCCGACCTCGAGCCCCGACAGGCGCACCAGATCGTGTGCCAGATCCAGGATGCGCACCGGCTCGCCCATGTCCAGCACGAAGATTTCACCGCCGCGGCCCAGCGCGGCCGCCTGCAGCACGAGCTGCGAGGCCTCCGGGATGGTCATGAAGTAGCGGCGCATTTCCGGGTGGGTGATGGTGAGCGGGCCGCCCTTTCGGATCTGGTCCAGAAAACTGGGCACTACGCTGCCACGGCTTCCCAGCACGTTCCCGAAACGCACCGCCACGAAATGCCGCCCGTGGACCTCCGCCAGCTCCTGAACGATCTGCTCGGCCACCCGTTTGGTGGCGCCCATCACATTGGTGGGGCGCACCGCCTTGTCGGTTGAAATCAGGAGCAGGGTGGCGTCGATGGTGACCGCGCACTCGGCCAGGTGCTTGGTGCCCAGGATGTTGTTGGTGATGGCCTCGGGGACGTTCTCCTCCATGAGCGGCACGTGCTTGTGGGCCGCCGCGTGAAGAATGGTGTGGGGCTGCCACCGGGCCATCAGGTCCTCGCACCGGGCCCGGTCCCGGATGTCGGCAATCAGCGGGACGGTCCGCACGTCCGGATGCAGCTCGGTGATCTCGCGATGGATCCGGAATATGGAATTCTCTCCATGGCCCAGCAGCAGCAGCCGGGCCGGACCCTGCGCGGCCACCTGGCGGCAGAGCTCGCTTCCGATGGAACCGCCGGCTCCGGTCACCAGCACCGTGCGCCCTCGGATCATCTTCCCGACCTGGTGCAGGTCGGTTTGCACCGGATCCCGGCGCAACAGGTCTTCGATCTGGACCGGTCGCAGATGGGTGACCCGCACCCGTCCGGTGAGGATTTCCGAAACGGAGGGCACCGTTCGGGCCGGAACCTGAGCCGCCCGGGCGCTGTCCAGCACTGTCCGGAGCACCCGCCCTGGTGCCGACGGCATGGCAATGATCACTTCATCGGCGCCGTGCTCCCCGACCACTCGAGAAAGATCTTCGAGCCGCCCGACCACCGGGAGCCCCTGGAGGCGAAGCCCCTGCTTGGCTGGCGCATCGTCCAGGAAACCAACCGGAAGAATGCCCAGGGCAGGATTGGCCAGCAGCTCCCGCGCCACCAGGCCGCCCGCCGATCCGGCCCCGGCGATCAGGGCGCGGCGGGGCGCCTGGTGGGTGAGGGCGAGGAAGGCCTTCCGGGTGGCAAGCCGAACCAGGAACCGTGGGCCCGCAATGAGGCCCACCGTCAACAGGCCGTCGAGCGCCAGAACGGAAAACGGCACCCGTACCGGAATGACGCCCAGCGCAGGGAGCACCCAGGCGCCGATAGCGAAGTCGAGTACCGCTGCCACCGACGTCGCCACGATCACTCGCTCCAAGTCCACCAAGCCGGCAAACCGCCACATCCGGCGGTACAGCCCCCCAAAGGCAAAGCAGCCGAGCCGAATCGGTAAGGTGAGCAGGGCGTAGTAGCCGAGAACCGAGGGGTAGGGCGCCGGCGGAATGAAGGCTTCGAATCGGAAGGCCGAGGCCAGCAGGATGGCCAGGACACCAACGCCCAGATCCAGCGGCAGGAGAATTCGATCAGGGAGATCCAGCTCCCACCGTTGAACCCGGGGGGAGTGGCGGGGGGGTGGAGTATGGTCTGGCATTCCTCATAAGATGGTTAACAAGGGCGCTAAACGAAAGTGTCAGAAGCGAATACGGCGTCAAGAACTTAGCCAAACCGGCCCAGGAGAGTCGCGACGATTCGCTCCCCGGCGTGTCCCTCACCATACAACGAGGGCCCCGGCAGCTCCGGCTTGATCGTCGCCAGGCGGACGGCACGAATCATCGCGGCTGGGTCTTCCGGGGCGGCCAGGCGGTTCCAGCCGACCTCGACCAGCTCGATCCACTCGGTCTCATGTCGCACCGTCACACAGGGAACCCCGTGCCAGTAGGCCTCTTTCTGGACTCCGCCGGAGTCGGTCAGGATCACTTTCGCGCTCGCTTCGACCACCTGCATGTCCATATAACCCAGCGGAGCGGTGACTGTGAGCCCGCTGGCTCCGAGCCCTTCGGGCCGAAGCCGCTGGAATGCGGCGCGGGTCCTCGGATGGAGGGGCAGCAGCACCGGCATCTCGCCTGCGAGGGACTCCAGCGCCCGGAGGATCGCGTCGAGCCTCGCGGGGTCGTCGGTATTCTCGGCTCGGTGAATGGTCGCCAACAGGTAAGTGCCGGCCACCATTCCCAGGCCACCGAGGGGCCCGCTGCCGGCACCGCGGCGCGAGGCCGCGTGGAGCACCGCGTCGTACATCACGTCTCCCGCGTTCACTATGGTGCGGCCTTCCAGACCTTCCGTGACCAGCCGCCGCCGCGCCGCCTCCGTGGGCGGAAACAGCACATCGGACAGATGATCGGTGGCGACCCGGTTGATCTCCTCAGGCATCCGCCGGTTGAAGGACCGAACCCCGGCCTCGACATGGGCCACCGGAATGGGGAGCTTGGCGGCCGCGAGCGCGCCGGCCAGAGTGGAGTTGGTGTCGCCGTAGACCAGGACCAGATCCGGCGCGAGCTCGCGCAGCGCGGCCTCCAGCGGTTCGAGCATCCGCGCGGTCTGCGCCCCGTGGGAGCCCGACCCCACACCCAGATTCAGGCACGGCTCCGCCATCTCCAGCTCCTCGAAGAACACCGCCGACATGTCATCGTCGTAGTGCTGGCCGGTATGGATCACATCCTCGGTGATACCGAGGCTGCTCCGGATGGCGCGAGATACCACCGCCGCCTTGATGAACTGCGGCCGGGCGCCGACGATCGTCACGATCCGGATCATGCCCCGCACCGCCCGATCCAGAGCGCCGTCACGGCATCGGCAAACCGCTGCGGCTGCCCGGCCAGCGAGCGGTCACTGAACGCCTCATCGGGCCGGGTGCCCGGGGCGAAGTACTCGCCAACCAGATTCCAGCGGCCCGTGATTTGGGCCCGTATGGCCCGGCCCAGCCCGGCGCCCAGCCATTCGTCCACGCGCACGTCGAAGCCGCGCTTGCCGCGCCCTTCGAGGAGATCCCGGGGCAGCCGGCCCCGTGCCACCTGGCGGAGCATCCACTTGCCGTAGCCATTCCTGAGTTTGGTCTCGACTGGCGCGGCCACCGCCCATTGGGCCAGACGGTAGTCGAGATACGGCAAACGACTCTCCACCGAGTTCTCCGCCGAATTGCGGTCTTCGTATCGCAGCAGGGTGGGCAGCCCGCCCGAGGTGATATCGGAGATCTGCCGCCCCGTGAGACCGGCGGCGGCGGAGGACTCATAGGGAGGCGACGGTTTCTCCTGGACCACGAGGAGGCTGCCGCCATCGCCACCGCCGCGATGCCGCCGCGCCGCGCCGAGATAGGTTTGCCACCGGCTCCGCTCGGCCCAGAGCGCGCGGGTCAGGTCCGCGCCCGACGCGACGGCGGCTACCGGCGCCCGATGGTGCAGCGCCTCCAGCCACCGCCAGGCGAGGTACTTCCGGTACCCCATGAAGATCTCGTCCCCGCCCTGGCCGCCCAGCAACACCTTCACTCCGGCTCGATGCACCGCCTGGTAGACCGCGTACTGAGCCACGATGCTGCCGGTAGCAAACGGCGCGTCCTGCACCTCGAGGCATTCCCAGAAGCAGCGGACCATCTCCTCGGTGCCGGGCCAGACGAACTCGACCTTCATCCCAAGTCCTTGCGCGATTCGCGCCGCCATCGGCCCTTCGGTTTCCGGCCGGCCCGGATGGCCGAAGGTGAAGCCGACCAACCCGCTGTGCTGCTCCGCGGCGAGCGCGGCGAGGGTGGCCGAGTCGACGCCGCCGGAGAGCGATAGCGCGACGGGCACATCGGCCCGGAGACGAAGCGAAACCGAGTCGAGGAGGCGCTCGCGGCACTCGGCGACGGCACCGCTTGGGTCGAGCCCGGCGAGCGACGGCGCCAGCGACGCCAACCGCTCCTCGATGCTGTAGTACTTGCGCTCCTCGGCGACGAGCGCGTCTTCCTCGAGCGAGACGGCGACGAGGTGGCCCGGACGCACCGAACGAACATGCCGGTACTGGCAGCGGCCCGAGGAATCATCATAGAGGCCGAAGCGCGCGCCCCGCGCGAGGAACACCGGATCCGGCTCGCGGCCGGTGAGGGCGGCGACGGCGAGCGGCGTGGACGCGAAGAGCAGGCGGGTGGGTGTAAGGTGATAGTGGAGCGGCTTGACCCCGAAGCGATCGCGCACCAGCAGGAACCGGCGCCGGACCGAGTCCAGCAAGCCGAACGCGAACATCCCGTTCAACCGGTCCAGAAAACCGTCGCCCCACTCGGCATACGCCGCGAGCAGCACCTCGGTATCGCTGGTAGAGCGGAAGTGGTGGCCCTTGGCAGCGAGCTCGCCGCGCAGGCTTTCGTGGTTGTAGATCTCGCCGTTGAAGGTAATGCACGAGCTGCCGCCGGCTCCGTCCATGGGCTGATTGCCCAGTGGAGTCAGATCGAGAATGGTGAGGCGATTGTGGGCGAGGTGCACCGTCCAGCGGCCCACCTCGCGCCGGCGCTCGGCACGGTGGTCGGGGCCCCGGCGTGCGTTGGCGTCGAGGCAGCCGACCGCAAAGCGCTCCAGCACCGCGCCGTCCTCGATTTTTCCGATGCCGCCACCGACGCCGCACATGTTCAGGCTTCCGGAGCGAGGGGGGCCTCGCTCTCGGGGTGTGACGCGATCAGTCCGAGCCCCGCGGCCGGCTTGGCGACGTAGACCACCCAGGGAAGCACCGCCAGGGGCACCGCGAAGGCAGCGCTCAGGATTCCCACCGCGGATGCGGCGACGATCTCGAGCCCGGCCATTCGCTTCACCAGCCCGATCGGTTGCGCCGAGGTGTTGAGCGACTGGTAGCGGACCCGGAGTGCCAGGACCAGATAGGCGCCGATGAGCAGCATGGCCGATGATGGCGAGAGCCAACGCCCCGACCCCGACCAGGCGACGGCAAGAACCAGGGCCCCGCCCGCGATCCCCAGGAGCGCTCCCGGGGTGAGCCAGCGGCCGTCGATCGCGGCGCTGGTGCCGCGTTCGCCCGCCGCCCACCGCCGTA
>JAYUAL010000019.1:0-2700 GCA_043741355.1 Gemmatimonadales bacterium
TGTTCACCACGATGGTGAATGCAGCCGGCAGCGGCTGCACCGTGAGGCTGAAATTCGCGGTGGCCTCGGTGATCCCGCTCCCGGTGCCATGCAGCACCAGCGGGAAGGTACCGGTCGGCGTCGACCCGTCGGCGCTGATGGTGACGGTGGCGGTGGTGACCGCTCCGCTGGTCAGCACGTTGGAGACGACCGCGCTCACGCCGGCCGGGGCCCCGGTCACACTGAGGCTCACGGTGCCGGTGAAGGCGCCGCTCCGGGTGACCGTGGCGGTAACCGGCACCGACCCGCCCAGCACCAGCGTGGCGCTGGTCGGCAGGATCGAGAGGGTGATCGACCCGGGGTTGGTGTTGTCGGTGCCCTTGGAGCTACAGCCCGCGCCCAGAACCACGGCGAGGGCGAGGGCCATCGAAGCGAGGGGACGGCGCGTGAGTCGGAGCGGCAACATTGGTCATCGGGATTATGGCGTTCCCGTAATGTATCCGGATGCTCCGAACGGCGCGCCGCTCCGGACTTAGCGAATGCGACCTGCGGACATGCAGGCGCACTGCAGGCCCCGAAAGGGAATCCCCCGCCCTGCGCCTGCTGAGCCCCGCGAACAGCCCCGCGAACCGGCCCGCGACGAGACCGGATTACGGCTGCCGCGCCAGCCGCTCGAGGATCTCCCCCAGCCGCTTGATCTCTTCCCCGTATCGGGCCCAGTTGCCGGCCCGCTGGGCCTCGAGCGCCGCCTGGTAGCGCTGCCTCGCCTCCGACAGCAAGCCGCGGAGCTCGGGACCGACGGCTCCGGTCCCCACCGCCGGCGAAGCTCCCGGCGGCCCCGCCACCGGCGCCAGACTCCGGACCCCGGGGGATCCTCCGAACAGCTGCGCCAGCGACGCGTCCAGTGTCTCTCCCATCACCACCTGGTTCTGATACGCTACCACCACCCGTTTGAGCTCGGGGATCCGGCCACCCTCGGCCTGCAGGTAGAGCGGCTGCACGTAGAGCAGGCTCTGCTCGATCGGAATCACCAGCAGGTCTCCCCGGATCACCCGGCTCCCCGCCTGATCCCACAACGACACTTGCCGGGAGACCTCGGTGTCCTGGTTGATGCGGTTGGTGATCTGGTTGGGACCGAAGACCAGGCTCTGACGGCTCAGCCGGTAGACCCGGAGCCGGCCATAGACAGCTCCGTCGTTCCGCGCCACCATCCACGCCGCGAGGTTGTCTTTCCCGCGCGGGGTGAACGGTACCATGTAGATGAACTCGGCCTGCTTCTCGTCCGGCAGCCGCATGACGATGTGCCGCATGAAAGGCACCGAGCCGTCGGTCTTGGCCACCGTGGGGATTTGCCACTGGTCTTCCCGGTGATAGAAATCCTCGGGCGCCTCCATGTGATAGGTGGTGTAGAGCGTGGCCTGGGTGCGATAGAGATCGTCGGGATAGCGGACGTGCAGCCGGAGATCGGCCGGCATCGCGCTGATCGGCTGGAACACACCGGGGAATATCTTGCTCCAGGTTTGCACCAGCGGGTCGTTCGGCTCGCTGACGAACGCCCGCAGCTTCCCGTTGTACGCGTCCAGCACCACCTTCACCGAATTCCGCATGTAGCTGGTGCCGTCGCCGAGCCGTGAGGAGTACGGGTACCGGTTCGTGGTGGTGTAAGCGTCCAGGATCCACTGCAGCGTGCCGTCGTCGGCCACCACCATGTAGGGATCGCGGTCGAAGGTCAGGAACGGCAGCGCCTTCGCCGCCCGCGCCGTGATATTGCGATAGTACAGCACCCGGCTTTCGGCGGTGATGTCCCCCGAGAGCAGGATCTTGCTGGAGCCGAAGCGCACCGCCAGTATCAGCCGGCGCAGCAGGTTGCCCACCGATACGCCGCCGGTGCCCTCGTACGCGGCGTAGACGTTGGCCTCGCCCGCAGGATGGTCGAACTCCCGCTGCCGGGTCCCCACGAAGACGTACTCGTTGGCCAGCTCCCCGAAATAGATCTGCGGCCGGGTGATCTTGAGCGACACCTCCGATACCGGCGGGAGGTCTCGCACAAAGAGCATCGGGAGCCCCTCGATCGTCACCTGGTTGACCGGGCTCAGGGTAAGCCCCATCCCGTGGGTGAAGGTCAGGTGCTCGTTGATGAATGTGCGGGTCGGCAGCGAAGCGACGTTGAGCTCGCGGGGCGAGAGCAGCACCTGGCGGTACTTCCCGTCGATCATGTAGCGGTCGTCGTCCACCGAAACGAAGTCGTAGTAGGTGCGGATTTCCTGGAGCTGCCCGAAGGTCTGCAGCAGCGGCTCCCGGTCCCAGAGCCGCACGTTCTCGATGGTCGGCGCGTTGGCGCGGATGTCGGCCAGGGTGAGATTGGCTTCGCCGTCCAGATCGCGGGTGTCGACGCTGTCGAGCCCCCACGCGTGCCGGGTGGCTGCGATGTGATAGATGAGGTACGGGGTTTCCCGGGTGAGCTCGGTGGGGGCCACGACAAACTTCTGGATCACCGCCGGAAACAGCGCCCTTCCCAGCAGCGCCGCGGCAAAGTATCCCGCCACGGCCCAGACGCCGTAGCGCCCCAATTGCCCCCGAATGCCGGCGAAGACCACCACGCCTCCGGCCAGTAGCGCCAGCACCGCCGTCACCCGGAGCGCGGGGAGCCGCGCATGCATGTCGGCATAGCTCGCCCCTACCAGCGGGCCGGTGGTGGAGTAGAGCAACTCGGGAATGTCG
>JAYUAL010000020.1:0-6370 GCA_043741355.1 Gemmatimonadales bacterium
ACCGTGGCGCCGGTGAAGGGCGGGTTACCGACCAGCATCTCGTAGGTAACGCACCCCAGCGCGTAGATGTCGGCGCGGGCATCGAGGCTGCGCTCACCCATCGCCTGCTCGGGACTCATGTATTGCGGCGTGCCGAGCGACATGCCGGTCTGGGTCATCCGCGCCCCGGCGGCGGCGGTCACGGCCAGCGCGATGCCGAAGTCGGCGACCAGGGCGCTTCCGTCGTGGAGCAGGATGTTCTCGGGCTTGATGTCGCGGTGGACCACGCGGTGACGGTGGGCGTAGTCCAGCGCCCCGGCGATCTCGGTGGCGAGGCGTACCGCATCGCCGATCGGCAGCTGTTTCTCGCGTTCCAGGCGCGCGCGCAGGGTTTCTCCCTCGATATACGGCATCACGTAGAACAGAAAGCCGTCCGCCTCCCCGGAATCGTGCAGCGGCAGAATATGCGGGTGCTGGAGATTGGCGGTGGTCCGAATCTCGGCGAGGAAGCGCTCGGCGCCGAGCGCGGCGGCGAGATCTGGGTGGAGGACCTTGACGGCAACGGGGCGGTGGTGCCTGAGATCCTGGGCCAGGTAGACCGTGGCCATGCCGCCCTGGCCGAGCTCGCGCTCGATCCGGTAGCGGTCGGCAAGGGCCGCCGTGAGTCGCGAGGCGGTGTCGCTCACGGCTTGGCCTTGGCCTGGGTCGATCGCTTCACCAGCCAGATGTTCGCCTCCACCTGCTGAGCGCCGTAATAGAGCGTGCGGCCGTCCGGCGACGCCACAATACTGCCAAGTTGATCGGGGGGAAACGGCCAGTCGACCGTGATCTCGCGCCGGGTGAGCGATGCGATGTCCTGCATCACCAGGACCCCACTCCTGGTGAAGTAGACAACCCGGCGGTAGTCGGGAAGCCAGGCGATTTCATACCCGAAGGCGTCGTCACTCAGTTGGCGGACTCGCCGTGTCGCCAGATCATAGATCGCGTTTCCGCGCACCTCTCCCGACGACCTGACAATTGCCCCCGCGAGCCAGCGCCCATCTCGCGACCAATAGGAGGGCCACAGCTTGCCGCCTCCGATGTCGAGCCCGGGCATCGACATTCCTGTCTTCTCGGTCATCGGCCACGGTGCCGTGCCAATAAGAGCGCCTCCCTCCGGGAACTGGTTCACGACAAGACGTCGGCCGTCCGGCCCGAACATCGAATAGCCCACCTGGCTGGCCAAATCGGTCAGGCGGGTACGACCGCTGCCGTCGACGCGAATCAACCAGCCCTCATACCTTCCGCTCTGGTTGGAAAAGAAGGTCACCCCCGTGCCGTCTGGTGTGAAGCGGGGACTCCAGTCGCGCGCCTCGTCGTCGGTCAAGCGCGTCACGACACTGCCGTCGGCACGCATGAGGAAGAGATCCTGGTGCCGGTCAGGCGTGTTGTGGAGCCCGAGCCACTTCCCGTCGGGTGACACGTCGGATGGCGCGAGGATGCCGGTACGATGCTGAAGCAGGGTCACCGGTCCGGCGCGGCCGGTCGCCGGATCGAAGGCAATGGCCGCCGGATTCACCGATTCGATCTTCGATCGGAACAGCAATGCGCTGCCGTCCTTCGACAGGTGTGGCAGATCCATACTCACGTCCACACCCGACGCGATGGGTTCAGGCGCGCCCGTGGCACGCCCGGACGCTTCGTCCACCGCGATGCGCCAGATGCCCATCGTGCCACCGCGATCGCTGGCGAAATACAGATACTTCCCGTCGGGTGACCAGACCGGCGCCCAATCCGCGTCCGCGTCGTTCGTCACCTTCACCCTCGTGCCGCCGGCCGCCGGGATCGTTTGCAAGTCGCGTTGTCCGCCCCCGCTTGACCAGAAGGCGATTCGGGCGCCTGAGGGTGACCACACGGGCTGAAAGGCGGGGCCGCGGCTCAGCGAATCCATTTGCTGCGGCTCGCCGCCGGGGATCTTGACCGTCCACAAGGTGCCCGTGGCGCTGGTGATGTACGGTGTCTGCACCTCCTCCGAGCCGAATACGATCTGTTGGCCATCGGGAGACCATGCCGGATTCGAACCGAATGTCGTCAGGCGGCGCGCCGACTCGCCGGTGGCGCCCACCACGAAGATTCCCCCGCCCTGCTGGCTGTAAGCGATCTGCCTTCCATCCGGGGAGTACGCCGGCCATTCCTCATCGATCGTCGAATCGCCCGCAATGAGCACGGGGTTACGACCGCCGACCCGCTGCACATAAATGTCCCAGCTGCCCCGCGCATTGCTCGCGTACGCGAACGATTCGCCGTCGGGGGAGAGGCTGGGGCTGGTCTCCACCCCTGAGGCATCGGTGAGCTGGGTGAACGCCGACCACGCCGCCTCAGGCGTATTCGACCTGCGGCCGAGCCACCACGCCAGGGCGGCGACGAGGAGGAGGGCAAGGAAGGTGAGAGGTGAGAGGTGAGCAGTGAGAGGTGAGCTGCGTGTACGCGGTGAGCGGGTGGTGACCGACCCACCCTCCTCGAGGGCTCTCGCGAACTCCGCGGCGGTGGCGATGCGGTCGGCAGGGAGCTTCTCCAGGGCCGCCAGCACTGCTGCCTCCACGTGGACCGGCACCGACTTGCGGAGCTCGGTGGGGGGCCGGGCCGCGTCGGTCATGATCTTGGCGACCATGGCCTGCACGGTGCTCCCGGTAAACGGCGGATCGCCGGTGAGCATTTCGTAGGTGACCGCGCCGAGGGCATAGACGTCTGCACGGGCATCCACCGTCTTCTCCCCCATCGCCTGCTCGGGGCTCATGTACTGCGGGGTGCCGAGGCTGAGCCCCGTCTGGGTCATGCGCTGCCCGCCGGCGGTCTGCACCGCGAGGGCGATGCCGAAGTCGGCCACCAGGGCGTGCCCGCCCTGGAGGAGGATGTTCTCGGGCTTGATGTCGCGGTGGATGATGCCGAGCGCGTGTGCGGCGCTCAGCGCGTCGGCCACTTCCTTCGCAATGCGCACCGCGTCGGCGATGGGGAGCTGCTTTTCCCGCTCCAGCCGGGTGCGGAGGGTTTCCCCCGCAATGAACGGCATCACATAGAACAGCAGCCCGTCGGCCTCGCCGCTGTCGAGCAGGGGGAGAATGTGAGGGTGCTGGAGCCGCGCGGTGGTCTTGATCTCGCTCAGGAAACGTTCGGCGCCGAGCGCCGCGGCGAGCTCGGGGTGGAGCACCTTGATGGCGACGTCGCGGTCGTGCTTGAGATCGTGGGCGAGGTACACCGTGGCCATGCCGCCCGCGCCGAGCTCGCGCTCGATGCGGTAGCGGTCGGCCAATGACTGGGTCAGGCGGGTGATATCCGACACGGACTACTGCTTCCCTTTGGCGAGTTTCTCCCGCAGCTCCCGCCCCCAGTTGTGTACCACCATCAGCTTCGGCTCCGCCCCGGATTGTTTCAGCATCAGGAACTGACTGCCGTCCGGGGAAACGTCATAGTTGGGGTGGGTCAGGTCGGTCACGTACTCTCCGGTGAGAACGGTGCGGCGCTCGCCAATCGAGAACTTCGTCCCGGTCGTCACCGCGACCGACACTACGCCCGCGGAGGTGCGGTAGGAGAGCGCCCTCCCCGATCGGGCCCAGAGCGGCTCCGAGCCGCCTCGATCACTGACCTGCACCCTCGCACCGGAGCCGGGGAAGGGCCGCACGTAGATCTCGACTCGACCGCTTTCGTCCGAGTCATAGGCGAGCCACCTGCCGTCGGGGGAAAGGCGAGGCATTTCCTCCCGGGCCGGACCGGTGACCAGCGGAACCGGCTTCCGATCTCCCGCGAGCGGCACCGCAAAGATGTCGCGCGAGTGACGTCCTCCGGGTGCAGTGCGGTAGAGCAGCCACTGCCCATCGGGCGACAGGATGGCCTCGTTCACCGGCTCATCGGGCTGGTAGAGCACCTCGGCCTTCCCGCTGCCATCGGCCGGCATCCACACGATGGTGATCTTGTCGTCGCCGGTGGAACGGAAGAGAATCCGGGCACCGTCAGGCGACCATTCGGGGACACCGTTGCCCCCGTCGGTGGTCAGTCGGGTGAAGGTCTGGGCGGGGAGGTCGTAGACCCAGATGTCGCTGCCACCGCGTCCTACCACGGTGACGGCGACCCTGCGGCCGTCGGGCGAGAATCGCGGGGAGACGTAGTTGCGGGGCTCCTTGATCAGAGTCCGGTCTGCCCGGCCCCCCGTAGCCAGGACCAGCTGGGACTCGACCTGTCCGCTAAAATAGAGAAGGGTTCCCGATTCGGAGAGTGCAGCATGTCCCCCGCCGGCGGAGGTCACCCACACGCTGTCCTGGACTTGAATCGGATCGCCGGTTACGCGGAGCCGTTTCGAGTCGAACGGCACTGCCATGAGCACGCCGTCAATCGTCTGATACAGCAGATACCCACCCAGCACCCCCAGCGGAGCGACCGCTGGAATCGGCAGCACCGTCGTCGTGCCGAATGGGAGCGGCGCCAGGGCCAGGCGTGAAGTGAAGAACGAGGTGCCCGATGTGGCGATCACCCCCGTGCCATTCTGCAGCAGCAGCGGAAACCACATGGAGGTCGAGGCGGAGTCGCCGGGTGCACGCACTTCATGAAAGGTCCCGCCGCTCGCGGGGATCTTCCACAGGCCAAACCCTGACCCTCCGACGATGGTGTCGTTCGGCAGCCAGCGTAGCCCACGGGGGTTGGAGGGAATACTCCCGATGGGGACCCTGGAGCCGCCGTCCACCGGGATTTTCCCGATCTCGTTTCCTTCGGTGTACAGAAGCCACCGGCCATCGGGAGAAAAGGCGAGGTTGGACAGCGTCCCCGCGGCAACCTCATGGCCGACCAGTTCGCTGGTCCGCCGGACCATCGTGCGTTGACCAGAGGCGCTCACGGTGGCATAGGCGAGGCGATCCCCCGCCGGAGAAACCGCGACGGAACCGATGATTCCGTATGCGCGCTCTCCGGGAGGCAATTCGAGGCCCGCGCGCACCACCGGGGCCTCGGGAATTGGGGGGGCCCGGAGGAACCCCACGGCGAACGCCGCCGTGGCGAGCGTGGCGAGTACCCACGCGGTGAGTTCCCGCATCCCGAGCCTGCGCTTGGGGGAGGCGGCGGCTGGAATGGCGGCGGAACTCGGGTAGCGGCCCCGCGACGAGGTATCGCCATTTCCCTTGAGGGCCAGCGCGAACTCGGCAGCGGTGGCAAAGCGATCGGCCGGCAGCTTGGCCAGCGCCGTCAGCACCGCCTCCTCCACTACCGGGGGGACGGTGTCCCGCACCGACCTCGGCGGAGTCGGCCGTTCACTCAGCACCTTGGCCACGATGGCCTGGACCGTGGCGCCGGTGTAGGGCGGGTTACCGATCAGCATCTCGTAGAGCACGCAGCCCAGCGCATAGATGTCGGCGCGGGCATCGATGGCGCGCTCCCCCAGCGCCTGCTCCGGGCTCATGTACTGCGGAGTGCCCAGCGACATTCCGGTCTGGGTCATCCGGGAGCCGCCGGCGGCGGTGACTGCGAGGGCGATGCCGAAGTCGGCCACCAGGGCGCTGCCGTCGTGGAGGAGGATGTTTTCGGGCTTGATGTCGCGGTGGACCACGCGGTGACGGTGGGCGTAGTCCAGCGCGCCGGCGACCTCGGTGGCGAGTCGCACCGCGTCGCTGATCGGCAGTTGTTTTTCGCGTTCCAGGCGGGCGCGCAGGGTTTCTCCTTCGATGTACGGCATCACGTAGAAAAGGAAGCCGCCCGCCTCCCCGGAATCGTGCAACGGCAGGATATGGGGGTGCTGGAGGTTGGCGGTGGTGCGGATCTCGGCGAGGAAGCGTTCGGCGCCGAGGGCGGCGGCGAGATCGGGGTGGAGGACCTTGACGGCAACGGGGCGGTGGTGCTTGAGGTCCTGGGCCAGGTAGACCGTGGCCATGCCGCCCGCACCCAGCTCCCGCTCGATCCGGTAGCGGTCGGCCAGCGCGGCGGTCAGGCGGGCGATCGTCACGGCGCTCTGAAGCCCTCGCGGTGCGCCGCGACCCGGAGGCGTTCATCAAAGGTCACGAAGACCCCGTTGGCCGGTGTGCCGGACCATTCGAGGGCAGCGCCCAGTTGCAGGGCATCGGCCGCTCTGAGGGGATGGAGCCGGAGCAGCCGGAGCGCCTGCTCGCGCACCGAGTCACCCGGCTGCATTTCGAACCAGCTGCGCCGGAGCGCGTCCATCAGCTCACGCGCGGCGCCTTCCTCTTCGGCGCTCAAGCGTCCGTCGCGGTGCAGCCGCGCGATCGCCGAGGCGCATTCGATCGAGGAGCCCCACCACACGACGAGCTCCGGGTCTTCCGCATGCGCCTCCCGCGCCTGTGGGGTGCGCGGCTGCGCCAGACAGAGGGGGACCAGCGCCGACGAGTCCCAGAATCTCACAGACCCTCACCCCGCT
>JAYUAL010000021.1:0-6364 GCA_043741355.1 Gemmatimonadales bacterium
GTGTTGGGCGGAATTCTGGGCTCGATCAGGGCGATGTGCAGCGCCATCATCCGCCTCGCGTGTGCATCTCCCGCCGTGGATCGGCGCGGAGCCCTGCAATCTGGTAGAGCGCCCCGCGATCCGGCGTGGCGAGCCGGTGCTCCGCCCCGCGGGCATTCCTTCGCTGCCAGGCGTTCGTCAGGAGGCCGGCAATCTCCGCGTCCGAGCGGCCCAGGCGGAGCGGCTCCCGGAGATCCATCCCGGGCTCGGCGTAGAGGCAGTCGAACCAGGTCCCGTCCGCGGTGACCCGACTGCGATCGCAGGAGGAGCAGAACGGCGCCGTGACCGAGGCGATGATCCCGAACACGGTTCCGTCCGGGAGCCGGAAACGCTCGGCGGGCGCCGACGGTGAATCCGAATCCGGCAGCGGCTCGACTGTTCCGAACCGCTCCGCAACGCGCCCGAGCAGATCGGCCCGGGAGACCACGTCCTCGCCGCGCCATCGGGTAGCGCCGCCCACATCCATGTACTCGATATACCTGAGCTCATGGCCGTGCTCGCGGGCAAATTCCAGGAGATCCAGCACCTCGTCGTCGTTGAAGCCGCGGATGATCACGCTGTTCAGCTTGACCTGCCCGAGCCCTGCGTTCCCCGCTGCGACGATGCCGGCCAGGACGTCGCGATGCCGGGTGCTCCGGGCAAACGCGAGCATGCGGTCGGCCCGGAGGGTATCGAGGCTCACAGTGACCCGGCGAAGGCCGGCCGCTTTGAGCGCCGCGGCATTCTCCTCCAGCAGAATGCCGTTGGTCGTCAGGGCCAGGTCGCGAAGCGCCCCCCGGGCCGACAGCATGCGCACCAGCGTGGCCAGGTCGTGGCGCAACAGCGGCTCGCCGCCGGTGAGGCGAATCTTGGTCGTGCCCAGCGCGAGAAAAATTCCGGCCAGGCGGTCGAGCTCCTCGAAGGTCAGCAGCGAGCCCCGGGGCAGCCAGGTGTAGTGCTCCTCCGGCATGCAGTAGCCGCAGCGCATGTTGCAGCGGTCGGTGACGGACAGTCGCAGGCTTCCAAGTCGACGGCCGAACACGTCGCTGAGCGAATGACCAGCGGCGAGTGGCGAGGCAGGGATACTCATCGTGCGGCAGTCCCTCCTCGCTCCTCGCTCCTCGCGGTTTCCTGAGTCACCCACGTTTCCGTCCCGTCGGAATAGCTCTCCCGCTTCCAGATCGGCACCCGCCGCTTCAATTCCTCGATCAGATGGCGGCAGGCGGCGAACGCCTCGTCGCGGTGCTGCCCCGCCACCGCGATGGCGACCGCCACATCTCCGACGTCGAGACGGCCGAGCCGGTGGGAAAGTGCCGCGCGAACCGACCACATTGACTCTGCCTCCGCGATGAGCTCGCGGCAGACCGCCTCGGCCATTGGCTCATAGGCGCTATACTCGAGCCCGGTAACAGAGCGCCCACTTTGATGGTTGCGTACCAGGCCGAGGAAAGTGGCTACCCCGCCCCGCTCCGGCGCTGTCACCATCGATATCAGGGTGTCGAGGCGAATCGGGTCTGTAGTGAGGAAACCCATGATCACCCGCCCGCCAGCGGAGGCAGGACGGCGACTTCGTCCCCGGCGACGACCCTTGAATCGAGGGCGGCCTGCTTGAGATTGATGGCGATCAGGGTTGTCTTCCCGACGCCCGCACCCCCGGGTAGCGCCCTGACTCTCGCCAGGATTTCGCCGGCTGTCGTCACGCCCGCGGCGGGCAGGTCGAGATACTCGGCCCCCAGCAGCTCCGCATAGCGAGCAAAGAGGCGGACGCGGATAGTCGGGGTGGTCGTGCTGGATCGAGCCATGGGAACCGGAGTATGAGCGCTTGAAGCACGGGGGGCAAGCGCCGCAGCACCGTCAGAAAACGAAACGGCGGGACCGGAGACCCCGGCCCCGCCCTCAGATGAGCTGTAGTGCGCCGCTAGCCGATCTCGTCGTCATCCGGACCGTCCAACCCCTCGTGCGGCTCGTCTGCAACCAGGGCCCGCAACTCCTTGCTGGGCTTGAAGACGGGCACTGGCCGAGCGGCCACTTCGACCGGCTCACCGGTGCGCGGATTCCGCGCCATCCGAGTCTTGCGCCGTCGGATTTTGAAAGTGCCGAAGCCGCGCACTTCGATGTTGTGCTGCTCCTTGAGGGCGCTCTTGATCGCGTCGAGGAATGCATCGACCACACGCGCGCAGTCCTTCTTGGAGATCAGCGGCCCGGAAGTGCGGGCCATCGCGGCAGTTACCTGCTCAACGAGATCGGCCTTGGTCATGCTCCCCCCAGTAGGGTCAGCGGACTGGCCATCTCCCTATGGGAGAGCGTCCACACTTGCTGATAGTAGGAGCTTAACCGTTGTGTGTCAAGGGGTTGCGGGATTTTGCGGCGTTCTCGACGCGATCAGGTCGAGGAATTCGGCGAAATGGGGGTGGGCATCGTGCGGTCCGGGGGACGCTTCCGGGTGATACTGCACCGCGAAAACCGGAAGTGCTTTGTGCCGAAGGCCTTCCACGGTTCCGTCGTTCAAGTTCACGTGAGTGACCTCGAGATCGGGCGCACCGGGTATTCCCTGGGGCGTCCCGTCCACCGAGAAACCGTGATTCTGCGACGTAATGAGCACCCTTCCGGTGGCCAGTTCCCGGACGGGGTGATTGCCTCCCCGGTGCCCGTAGGGGAGCTTGCTGGTGCTCCCTCCGAACGCCAAGCCAAGGAGCTGATGACCCAGACAGATCCCGAAGGTAGGAAGTCCAGAGGAGGCCAGCTCCCGGATGTTCTCCACGACGTATCCGATCGCCGCCGGATCCCCGGGCCCGTTCGACAGGAACAGCCCGTCAGGCTCGAGGGCCCGGACCTGTTCCGGCGTGGTGTCTGCGGGCACCACGGTCACTCGGCAACCGGCCGCCGCGAGCATCGTGACGATGTTCCGCTTCATGCCGAAGTCGTAGGCCACAACGTGGCAGCCGCGGCCGCCCTCAGTATGGCGAGTCCGCACGGTGGCCTCGGAGGCCAGATCGCGGCCTTCCATGCTCGGCGAGGCGAGGACCTGTCGGATGATGTCGGGGGTCGGCTCTCCGCCCATCGCGATCACTCCCCGCATGGCGCCCTTGGAGCGGATGTGGCGAGTCAGGCGGCGGGTGTCCACGCCCTCGATGATGGGGATTCCGGCGGCGTCCAGCCATTCACCGAGGCTGCTCGTCGCCTGCCAGTTGGAGGGAACCCGGGTCAGCTCCCGCACCACGACACCCCGCACCTGCGGGGCCGCCGATTCCATATCGGCGGGATTCACTCCGTAGTTCCCGATCATCGGAGCGGTCATCACCACGATCTGTCCGAGGTAACTCGGATCGGTGAAGGTCTCCTGATAGCCGGACAGGTTGGTGGTGAAGACGACTTCGCCCAGCGTCGGGGCTATCGGTCCGCGGACGGTGCCGCCGAACCAAGTGCCGTCTTCCAACAATACGAAAGCGGGGCGGTCGGTCATTCGATCGCCCCGCTCGGGAGTGCGGCCACTACGGCCTGGTTGCGGGAGGTGGAACCGGCGCTGGCGGCGGGGTGGCGGTGGTGGGCGCAGGCGAGGTCTGGAGCGGCGCGGTAGGCACCCTCTGCTGGGACGGTTGCTGCCGCAGACGCTGTTGCACCGCGCTTTCTCCAACGGCCCCATTCGAGGCGACGATCGACAGGAGCAGCGCCAGGAACATGAAGATTCCGCCGCTGATCCAGCTGGTCTTGTGGAGGATGGTAACCGCTTGGCGCCCACCCATCACCAGGTCGGTGGTGCCGCCGCCCAGCGATGCCAAGCCGCCGCCCTGCCCCGCCTGAAGCAGCACGACGCTGGTGAGAATCAGGCCGTCCAGGATGAGCAGGCTGAGCAAAATGTTGTAAAGCATTTCCAGTCCTGTAGTTGCTAGCCTTGAAATGTAGACGGCGAGCGGCCCTCAGTCAAACCTCACCCACTCGTTGTGGATGCGATGCCGGCCCATCCGTCGGGATCGAGGCTCGCCCCCCCAACCAGGACCCCGTCGAGCTCGGACTGGGCCAGCAGCGCGGCGACGTTTCCCTGATTCACCGAGCCACCGTAGAGGATGCGAATCGTGGCAGCACCTCGTTTCCGGAGCGCGGCCCGGACGCTGGCGTGAACTGTGGCGGCGTCTTCCGGGGTTGCGTTGCAACCGGTCCCGATGGCCCATACCGGCTCGTAGGCGATGATCAGGCGGTCGAGCTCGCGCGGCGCGAGACCCTCGACCCCGGCACCGAGCTGGCGGCTCACCACGGCGGCAGTGCTGCCCTTCTCTCTCTCGTCGAGCTTTTCGCCGACACAGAGCACGGGCACCATGTCTCCCGAGAGCAGCGCGCGAACCTTTCTCCCGGTTTCCTCATCGGTTTCGCCGAAGACATGCCGGCGCTCCGAATGCCCAACCAGCGCGGCCGTTGCTCCCGCCGACCGGGCCAGCGGCACCGAGACCGCGCCGGTGAATGCACCCTTGGGTTCCCAGTGGACATCCTGCGCGCCGACCCGGGCGCCCGTCAGACCCTCGAATGCGGAAGCGGCGGCCTCGAGGCTCACCGCGCTGGGGAAAAACCAGGTTTCCCGATGGTCGTTGGCGATGTACCTCGCCCGGAAGCGGCGCGCAAAGTCTCGTGCCTCGGCGGGCCCGATCTGCATTTTCCAGTTGGCGCAGAAGAGAAGGCGGCGCATTGAGTGGCTCACGCCTCGTCGAGGGCGGCGACGCCGGGCAGCACCTTGCCCTCGAGAAACTCGAGCGACGCCCCCCCACCCGTCGACACGTGGGAGACTCGGTCCGCCAGCCCTGCCTGGGTGATCGCGGCGGCCGAATCGCCGCCGCCCACCACCGTGACCGCGCCGTTCAGTGTGGCCTCCGCCATGGCGAAGGCGATCGCGCGGGTTCCGCTGTCGAACGGCGGGGTCTCGAACACGCCCATCGGTCCGTTCCAGAGCACCGTCCCCGCGCGGATGATCCTCTCGCGAAACAGGCGCACGGTGGCAGGATCGATATCGTAGACTCCGAACCCCTGCGGAACCTTCTCACGGGTGACGGTGAGCGTGGTGGTTCCCTCCTTCAGCTCGGGCGCAACCACGCAGCCGGTCGGCAGTACGAGCTTGTTACCGGCCTTGGCCATCAGGCGCCGGGCCAGCTCGATCCGGTCGTCTTCGACCAGCGACCGGCCCACCTCGAGTCCCATCGCCTTGAAGAAGGTGCAGGCCATCGCACCGCCGATCAGGATCGCGTCCACTTTGGGCAGCAGCGATTCGATCAGATCCATCTTGCCGCTGACCTTGGCGCCCCCCAGCACGGCAACGAAGGGTCGCTTCGGGTTGGAGAGCGCCTGGCCCAGGTAGGTCAGCTCCTTGTCCATCAGGAAGCCCGACACCGCCGGCTTGAGGAGATGCGCGACGCCTTCGGTGCTGGCGTGGGCCCGATGGGCCGACCCGAAGGCGTCGTTGACGTACAAGTCTCCGAGCGCGGCGAAGCGCCGCGCGAGCTCGGGGTCGTTGGCCGCTTCGCCGGGATCAAACCGGGTGTTCTCCGCGAGGGCTACGCTGCCACGGGTCATCCGCCGGGTAAACGTCACGGCGGCCTCGGCGCCCGGATCTTCGATAAACCCGATCGGGGAGCCGAGCAGTGATTCCATGGGTCGCACCACCGGCCGGAGGGAGTACTTGGGATCCGGCCCGCCTTTCGGTCGCCCGAAGTGCGAAAGGAGAATGACCCGGGCCCCTTTCTCGCAGAGGTATTTGACGGTCGGCAGGGCGGCCCGGATCCGGGTGGCGTCGGTGACCACGCCGTCCTTCACCGGGACGTTGAAGTCCACCCGGACCAGCGCGCGCTGGCCGTCGAGGCGCATGGCTTCGAGCGAGGCGAGACTTCGTTTCATCCGTCGCGGCTTCCCAGATAGCGGAGCAGATCCACGCAGCGCGCCGAGTATCCCATCTCGTTGTCGTACCAGCTCGAGACGTGCACCAGGTTGCCCTCGAGCACCGTGGTGAGCTGGGAATCCACGGTGCTCGACATCAGGTTGCCGGTGAAGTCGATCGAGACCAGCGGCTCGTCGCAGACCGCAATGATGCCCTTGAGCTCCCCCGCCGCCGCCGTCCGGAACGCGGCGTTCACTTCCTCGGCCGTCGTGGTCTTCTCAACGATGCAGGTCAGGTCCACCAGCGACACGTCGGCGGTCGGCACCCGGAGGGCCACGCCGTCGATCTTGCCCGTGAGCTCGGGAATCACCAGCGCGGTGGCCTTGGCCGCGCCGGTCGTGGTAGGAATGATGGACATCGCCGCCGCGCGGGCGCGGCGCAGATCCTTGTGCGGCAGGTCGAGGATGTTCTGGTCGTTGGTGTAGGCGT
>JAYUAL010000022.1:0-2687 GCA_043741355.1 Gemmatimonadales bacterium
GCGCACGAGTTCCACAGCCTGGGCTTCGGTGACCCGCAGGCGGTGTCCGCCACCGTCGGCACGCGGAGCGGCGACTTGCTCGATGCCATCGTGGCGAAGCTGCCGCCGGCCACCGACGACGAAAAAGAGCCGACGGTGGACATCGCGATCGTGGGCCGGCCCAACGCCGGCAAGTCCTCCCTGGCCAACCGGCTGCTAGGCGAGGAGCGCTACGTGGTGGACTCCGTCGCGGGAACCACGCGCGATGCGGTGGACTCGATTCTCCGCTACCAGGGCAAGGTCATCCGGTTCATCGATACCGCCGGTTTGCGCCGCCGCGCCAAGGTCGACGAAGACGTCGAATTCTATTCCACCCTGCGCACCCAGCGGGCCATCGAGCAGGCCGCGGTCTGCATTCTGGTGGTCGATGCAGCGCTGGGACTCCACAACCAGGATCTCCGGATTGCCACCGAGGCGTGGGATCGGGGCGCGGGACTGGTAATCGCGGTGAACAAATGGGACCTGATCGAAGAGAAGGACGCCAACACCGCCAAGCGGGGCGAGGACCAGCTCATCGCGAAAGCGCCGTTCCTGCAATACGTGCCTTTCGTGTACCTCTCATCCCTCACCGGCCAGCGCACCAGGAAGGTGCTCGATGTGGCGCTCGAAGTGGCCCAGGCCCGGGAGCATCGGATTAACACCGCCGAGGTGAACAAGGTGCTGGAGGCGTTGGTTCAGCGGCAGCAGCCTCCCCAGAAACAGGGTGAAGAGGTGAAGCTGGTCTACGCGTCCCAGATCGGGACCTCGCCGCCGGCATTCGCCATCGTCTCGAACCGGCCCGACGACGTGCCGGAATCCTATCAACGCTACCTCATGCACGGGTTCCGCAGCGCATGGGGATTCACCGGCGCGCCGGTTCGGCTCAAGTTCTCCCTGAAGAGCGGACGCCGATGACCCGGCTCCTGCCCTGGATCCTGGCGTCATACCTGGTCGGTGCCATCCCCACCAGCTACCTGGTCGTGCGCCTCGTGAAGGGTCAGGACTTGCGTCTCCTCGGCAGCGGCAATCTGGGCGCCACCAATCTCTATCGGGTGCTGGGATGGCGGTATGCCGTGCCGGTCGGCCTCTTCGACATGCTGAAGGGCGCCATCCCGGTACTGATGTTTGCCCCACTTGCCGGCGACCGAGCGGTCGTCGCCCTCGCCCTCGGGGCGGCCGCGGTGATCGGCCACGTCTTTCCGGTGTTTCTCGGGTTCCGCGGCGGCAAGGGCGTGGCCACCGGAGCCGGCGTCGTGCTGGGGTTGGCGCCGCTGGCGTTTCTCGCGGCCTTCACGACCTGGGCCGTGGTGGTGAAGTTGAGCGGCTATGTGTCGCTGGGCAGCGTGCTCGCCGCCGCCGTGCTGCCACCCGCCGTGTACCTGCTGCATCCGGATCGGAGGCCGATGATTCTCCTCTTCGTGCTGTTGGCGGCGTTGATCATCATCCTGCACCGGAAGAATATCGTGCGACTCATCGCGGGGACGGAGAATCGCTTCGGGCGGGGCTCTGCATGACGCAAGTCGCCGTGCTGGGGGCGGGGAGCTGGGGTACGACGCTGGCCCATCACCTCGCGGGCAAGGGCCTGGACGTGATGATCTGGTCGCACGATGCCGCCGTGGCGGACGCGATCAACAACTCGAGGGAGAATCCGGTCTATTTACCCGGTGTGAGGCTCTCGGCGCCTCTGGTCGCCACCCAAGACGCTGCGGAGGCGGTGCAGGGCCGTCCGGTGGTTATCTCCGCCAGCCCCAGCCAGACCGTGCGGGCCGTCCTGGCGCCGTTGGCCGGAGTGGTGCCGCCCGACGCGCTGGTGATCGGGGCCAGCAAGGGAATCGAGACCGGCACGCTCAAGCGGATGTCGGAAGTATGTGCCGAAGAACTGCCGGGGCGGCCCTACGTGATTCTTTCGGGTCCCAGTTTCGCGGAAGAGGTGGCCCAGGGGCAGCCGACCGCGGTGGTGGCGGCGTCGGCCAGCAGCGCTGCCGCGGAGCTGGCGCAGCGGCTCCTTACCACCGCCACGTTCCGGGTCTATACCAGCGGGGATGTGACCGGCACCGAGCTCGCCGGCTCGTTCAAGAACGTGATCGCCATCGCGGCCGGGATGTGCGACGGACTCGGTCTTGGCAATAATCCGCGTGCAGCGTTGATAACCCGCGGGCTGGCAGAGATCACCCGGCTCGGTGTGGCGATGGGCGCCGATCCGCGAACGTTTTCGGGGCTGGCCGGCGTAGGTGACCTGGTGCTCACCACCTGTGGCGCTCTCTCGCGGAACCGGGCCCTCGGCGTGGCGCTGGCCAAGGGTGAGACCCTGGCCGGCTATACCTCGAGCCACCGGGCGGTGGTCGAAGGGGTGTATACCGCCCGGGTAGCCCTCCGGCTGGCCGAGCAGGCGCGGGTCGAGATGCCGATTGCGCGCAAGGTGGCCGAGTGCCTCTTCGAGGCCAAGCCACCCCGCCAGGCCATCATGGAGCTCATGGAACGAATTCCCAAGCCGGAGCAGTGGACGTGACGCTGCCGCGGCCCACCCAGGAGTTCTTCTCGATCGGAGAGGTCTGCGCCCTCACCGACCTCAAGCCGCACGTGCTGCGCTATTGGGAGAGCCAGTTCCGGTTTCTCAATCCGGCCAAGAACCGTTCCGGCAACCGGGTGTACAAGAGCCGGGAGGTCGA
>JAYUAL010000023.1:0-2682 GCA_043741355.1 Gemmatimonadales bacterium
GGGGTCGAGCCCAGAGCCCTGGTCCAGGCCGTGCAACGGAATCGTGGCCGGTTCCCTCCGGATTTCATGTTCCAGCTCGAGCAGGAGGAGTGGGACAACTTGAAATCACAATTTGTGATTTCAAGTTGGGGAGGCTCTCGTTCCCTTCCCTATGCGTTCACCGAAGAGTGCGTCGCAATGCTGTCGAGCGTACTTCATGCGCCCCGAGCCATCGCCGTGAACATCGAAGTCATGCGGGCCTTTGTCCGAATGCGGCGGATGATGGTCGAGCACGCCGACTTGGCGAGCAGGCTGGAACGACTGGAGCGGGACTACGACGAGAAATTCAAGATCGTCTTCGACGCCATCCGGAGGCTCATGACGGTGCCCGACCAAGCCAAACGAAAGCGAATCGGCTTTCGGGGCGAGTCTTGACCAGGCGCCTTGCGATTTCGCGGTCGATCGTCAGCCGATTGGGGTACAGAGCAGCAGTCTTAGGTCAACTCGATCGGGCCGACGGCCACTCGCGGAAGCACGCCGCCCGGAGTGCCGAAATGCGGCGCAATGCCGGTGGTATCGAGCTCTCCAGCCGGAGGCATCACGAACCGCCCCTCGCGATGCGAGTAGTAGAGACATCCCATCTCGTCCGCCGGCCTGGACCGCGCAAACGACTCCGCCTCCCCGAGGGCGCCCAGCCATTCTCCCTTGACGCGCACCAGGTCGAATGGCTCGGTGAGACGTAACCTGTCGAAATCCTCCGGGTGATACTTGCCCCGCCGCTTCAGCAGCTCCAGCAGAGAAAGCGGCGTAAATCCCGGATCCTTGCCCGGCGCGGCCCAGCAGAGACCCGCCACCGCCAGCACTCGCTCATGCACGAAGAGGATGTCCACGTAGTCCCGCGGCTCGTCCCGGCCGGCCAGCGCGAGCAGCTTGTTCACCGCGAGATCCACCGGATCCAGCAGGAGCCCACCCAGAGGGTCCCGCACCAGCGGCATGAAACGCCAGGCCGAATCGTGCGCCCAGTCGATTCGGGTCTCGTCGGGTCCCCGGGAGACAATCGCCCGCACGAATCCCGGAAGGCTCGCTTCGACCGCAAGGCCGTAGCCGAGCCGGGTGAGCCGCTCCCGGTCGGCCGCAAAAGCCGCCGCGACCCGCGCCTCCGAGTCGTGAAAGAAATCCAGGTCGTCGCTGAAGCGGGTTGAATTGGGCGCAAAGTGCAGCGCCGCGCCGCCGGCGAGATACCGGTCGTCGTTGGGCGGGGCCGCCAGATCGGCGAGCAGTCTGCCTTGGAAGGGAGTTAACGGCATAGACGCGCCGCGACCCGCCATGCGTCCCGGTTGCCATGCTTTTTCAATTGCGCGGCCACCCACTCCACATCACCGAGAGCAATCACCAGGTCGGGACGATAGGACCAAAAACACGTGGCGCGGAAGCGCCGGAACGCGCGCCGCGCCTCCCGAACCCGCACCATGTCCCGGGCGGTGTCCGCATCGAGGGTACGGCGGCTCTTGAGCCCGCCCTTGCGCCCGATGCTTCGCAAAAACTGCGTGACTTGCTTCATTCACACATCGTAATCAGCTTATGATATATAATCAAGTGGGACTTGATGTTATCTCATTGTCCAGGCGTCATAGATGTCATTGCGAGGCGGCGTGGGGAGGCGAAGGCCCGGAGCTCATTCGAAGATCCGAACCATCCCCGGCATCCGGTCGAACCCCGAATCGAAGCTCAGAATCATCTCGACCTCGTGCCGCTCCATCACCGCCACGTGGACCGCATCGCGAGCCGACAGCCCGCGCGATCCTGCCAGCAGCGTCTTGGCCCGTTCCACCTCGGCCAGCCCGACCGGCCAGACATCGTCGACCACCCGGAGCACCGCGTCGAAGGCCGGCTGAATCGCGTCGGGCCGGCCGATCCCGGAGTACCGATGCAGGATCTCCTGAAGCACTTCGGCACTCGTCACCAGCCGCTCGCCCCGCCGGATGGCCGCCTCCAGCAGGCGCCGCGCCTGCTCCTTGAGCGGATGGGCCGCTCCCACCAGGTACATCGGGATATTGGAATCGACGAAAATCACTCGGCGCCGCCCAGGGACCCGTAGCCCCGCTCGATCTCACTCAGCATCTGCCCGATATCCGCCGTGGGGTATCCGCCCCGGACCGCCTCCCGGACCGCAGCCAGCTTCCGAGACGGATCCGATGCCGGCTCCGCCTGACGGGCCCGCCGCAGGGCCTGACGAACCCACTCGGCCACCGTCATGCGCTGCCGGCGAGCCGTGCGCCGAATTTCCTGCAGCTCGGATTCCTCAAGGAGGACCTGAAGCCGCTTAGTCATGCAATGAGTATAAACGACTCATCGCGATGAGTCAACAATGGCCGCAACCGCCTGGCGTAACGCATATCACGATCTTGCAGTATCACGCGTGATCCATGAAAAATGATCCCCAGGCTTGTCCATGAAATTGCCATCTCTGATGGCATGTTCTACATTGTAGAACGCTATGCTTCACCCGTCGTCCTTTGAGCCCGGGTTCGCGGAGTCGAGCGACGCACTTCTCCGGCTGGTGGCATCGCCCGCCCTGGCGCGTCTGCTCATTCATTTCGTGCTCCATCCCCAACGCCCACTCGGGTTTCGAGCCCTACAGCGTCATACCGGACTCGGGCATCGCTCCCTGGTGAATGAGCTGGACCGGCTTGCCGTGCTTGG
>JAYUAL010000024.1:0-6341 GCA_043741355.1 Gemmatimonadales bacterium
CGCCGAGCCCGAGCAGGCCCATGTGGTAGCCGAGATCACGCGCAATCGCCGCTTCGCGAACCGCCTGCCCGGTCCGGCCGATCACTCCGGCCACTCGGATCACCGGGCCGCCACGCACCGCCTCCCACTCCCGCGCGGTCTCGGCCGCGAGCTCGAGCACCGGGCGGTAGAGCCCCACCTTGGAATCCCGGATGCCGAACTGGGTGGTGTGCACGCCGACCGCGATGCCGCCGGCGCCGGCGTCGAGGTAGTAGCGCGTCAGGGCCCGCTGGCGCCGCTCATCGAGCCGGCGCGCGGCGGTCAGCGCGAGCGGGTGGGCCGGGATGACCACCCCCCGACGCAGCGCGGCAATCCAGCCATTACTGGCCACTGGCCACCTCAGAATTTCCCGTCCTGCGTCTCGAAGCGGGTCGGCTTGCCCAGCGAGCGCCCGCCCAGTTCCACCCACTCCGCCACCCGTTCGATCATCTCCGCTATCCCGGTGTCCGGCGCGCCGAACAGCGCCTCGCAGCCAGCGGCATTGCTCAGCAGCGCCGAATCACCTTCGCGTCCCTCGAACACCGGCTCCCTGCCCCATCGCCGGCCGAACTCCATGGCGAGAGCGCGCACCAGGTGTGAGTGCCGGCCGGTGACGTTCAGTACCAGCGGCGGCGAGGCGCATTGCGCCAGCGCGCGCAGGGCGATCGCATTGGCATCCCGTTGCCAGATCAGGTTGACCCGACCCATGGCCAGACTCACCGGCTCGCCAGCTCGGACCCGGTCGGCTATGTCCCGAAGCACACCATACCGCGGCTCGATGGCGTAGTTGAGCCGCAGGATCGCCATCGGGGTCCCGTTCCGCCGGGAGTAGCACTCCAGCACTCGCTCCCGCGCCAGCGCCGACTGGGCGTATTCACCCACCGGTCCCACTGCGTCGGCCTCGGCGGGACCCTCGCTGTCCGCCGGCCTGAGCGGATAGACGTTTCCGGTCGAGAAAGCGACGATCCGCGCCCGCGGGAACCGCTCGGCGACGATTCCGGGCAGCACCGCATTGACCGCCCAGGTACGGGCCTCCCCACCGGTGGTGCCGAACTTCTGGCCCGCCAGGTACACCAGGTTCGGCACATCCGAGAGGGCGGCCACCTGCTCCCGGTCGAAGAGATCGCAGGTAATCGTCTCGATGCCGTCGGCCTGGAGCGCGGCCTCGAGACCGGCTTCCGAAAACCGAGCCACTGCGATCACCCGCCGCGGGTTGCCGGCCTGCTCCGATGCCCTCCGGGCCAGTCGCGCCAGGCTCGGCCCCATTTTGCCGCCGGCCCCCAGGAGCATGACATCGCCGGTCAGGACACCCATGGCGGCAACCACGGCAGCGGTAGGCCGGGAGAGGACTTCTTCGAGGGCGGGTTCGTGAGCCACGGGTTACTATAGTCCCATGCTGACCTGCGAGGAATTGGAGGCGCTCAAGGCGCGGATCGCCGAGGATTCCGATCTGGCCCGCCTCCTGGCCACGCTGGAGGCCAGATCGGAGCGGCTGCTCCGCGAGATGCCGCCGGTCCCCCGAGTGAAGGCGTTCCTGTCCCGTGACGGTGGAGTCTGCCCGGCGGACGGAGCACCGCTGGCCTTCGACCCCTGGAGTCCCGACCACCACACCTGCACCAGCTGCGGTCAGGTCTTTACCGGTGAGCGGCACCACAGCCACTGGGCCCGCGCTCAACACCTCTGGCTCGCGGAGCGGACCGCCGAGCTGGCGCTGCTCGCGGCAGTGAGCGACAACGCGGCGGCCGGCAACCGCGCCGTCGAGCTGCTGGCCATCTACGAAGATCTTTACCTGGCACTGCCCAACCGCGACAACGTCCTCGGTCCCTCCCACCTCTTTTTCTCCACCTACCTCGAATCGCTCTGGCTCACGTCGTATCTCGCCGGCGCGTTCATCCTGCGGGAAGCCGGCCGGCTTCCCGACGCGAGGATCGAGGGGGTCAATGCGGTCGCCGACGAGGCGGCCCGGATCATCGGAGACTTCAACGAGGGCCTTTCCAATCGGCAGACCTGGCACGCCGCCGCCCTCACCGCGATCGCCGCGTGGTTCGGAGACGCCGATCTGGCCCGGACGGCCGTGGAGGAGCGCACCGGACTGCTGGGTCATCTGGCCGACGGATTCGGTGAAGACGGCCTCTGGTGGGAGGGAGAGAACTACCACCTCTTCGCGCTGCGCGGTGTGATGCAGGGCATCCATTGGGCTCGCGCGGCAGGCTACGACCTCCTGGAGGATGGCGAGATCAAACGCCATTTCCGCGAGGCGCTGCTGGCCCCGAGCCGCTCGGCGCTGCCCGATTTCACCTACCCGGCGCGGCGCGATTCGCGTTACGGAGTCTCACTCGCCGAGGCGCCGTCTCTCGAGCTCTGGGAAATCGGGCGCGGCTGGCTGGGCCGCGACACTGAGCTCGATTCGTGGCTTGGCGCGCTGTACGCGCTGGAGTCTCCCAAAACCCATTCCCTGCTCTACGACGCCTGGCTCCACGACGCAGGCCGCACGGTGCGCGAACCCCACCTGCGCGACCAGCTCTCCTGGTGGGCCCTCACCGCAATGGGGCCGGCTCCCGGCCCGGCCTTGGTGGCGCCCTGGCGTCCCGGCAGTGCGCTCCTGGGTGATCAGGGACTCGCCGTGCTCCGGCAGGGCGACCTTTACGCCAGCCTCGAGTGCGGGCGGGAGATTGGCGGCCACGGGCATCCCGACCGGCTGCATCTCACGCTCCACGCCGGCGGAGCCCACTGGCTCCCCGATCCGGGCACCGGCTCTTACGTCGAGCCGGTGCTCGAGTGGTATCGCTCGGTGCTCGCCCACAACGCGCCGCTGCTGGACCGGATCAGCGCCGGGGGCGAGGACGGCTGGTGCGAGGCGTTCGAGTCGGACGGAGACTGGGCCTGGTGCCGGGCCCGGGCCGGCAGCTTCCGGCGCACCCTGGTAGTCGCACCCGGCCTGGTGCTGGATGTGGTCGATGTCGCGCCGGATGCAGCGGGAGTGGTCGAGCTGCCCTGGCACTTCGAGGGAGAGGCTCGCGTCGTCACACCGGGAAGCTGGGAGCCGGCGACCCTCGATCATCCGTTCGTCTCAGACGTCGAGAAACTCATTCCTGCCCTGGATGCGCCCATCGAGTTCGAGGTCACCAACCCTCGAACCAAGTTCGTGCTGCGGGCGGCGATGCTGGCGCCCGGCGCCGAGCTCCTCCGCGCGCACGCGCCGGGGCTGCCTCACACCAAGGAGCGCCGGTCCTTTCTGCTGCTTCGCGCGGCAGGCGGAGGTTTTCGCTGGGTCACCGCGCTCAGTCATGCCCCGGCAGGGCCGGGAGAGCTTGCCACCTCGATTCGGCAGAACGGCGACCGGATCGAGGTCACGGGACCAGGGGAGCTTTTCCGTTATCATCTCTCGGAATCCGGCGCCACCGTGGAGCATGGCGACCAGCGGCGAACCCTCGCCGGCCTCCGGTCGGAGCCGCCCAGGCGCCGCCCGATCTTCCAGCCGCCGCGGGATCAGGCGGCGGAGGCGGTTGCGCCGTTCACTCACGCTTCGCCCGCCCTCGATGGAACCTTGGCGGGCTTCGACACCGGCGCGCCGCTCGATCTCGACAGCGAGCACCAGTATCGCCGCAGCGAGGAACCCTACGACGCGGACACATTCTCGGCCCGGGCCTGGGTCAACTGGGATGGCGAGGCGCTGTATCTCGCCGTCGCGGTGTCCAAGCCCTCGGTGATCTTCCGTCCGGTTGACTCCCCATCGCTCGAGCTCGACAACGAGCCGGAAGACATCAACTCAGACGGGCTCCAGGTCTATCTTGGCATCGACGACACGTTCCAGGCCGTGATGGTGACGCCGGAGGAAGGCGGCAGACTGATGGTCCGGCCGCTCGGCCCACCCGCCGCCGGAGCAATAGCTGTGAACGGAGCCTGGAGCCGCACCGAGCCAGGCTACCTGGTGACGCTCCAGCTCGGCGACGAGCGCCTGGCCGGTCTGCACTCCGGCGCCCGACTGGGCTTCGACCTGCTGGTCAACGAAATGCAGCCCGACCGGCTCCGCCGTGCAGGACAACTGGTGTGGAGCGGCGGCGGCGGATGGATCTACCTGCGGGGCGATCGCCACGACCCGTCCCAACTCGGCGTACTGGAGCTGCGATGAAGCGGACCCTCACCCTCGCCACTCTGCCCCTTCTCCTGTTCGCGTCGGCCATCGGCCGGTCGGGAGGCGGCGTTCCAGCGGGTCCGCCCGAGACCGTGGCAAACGACAACCGCCGCCCGGCGGGCCGGCTCCGCCATGACACGCTCACCATCCGCCTGGTCGTGCGGATGGCGGCCTGGCGACCCGAGGCGGACAGCGGACCGACGGTTACGGTCGCGGCGTTCGCGGAAGAGGGCAAGGCGCCTTCCATTCCAGGGCCGCTGATCCGGGTCCCGACCGGCACGGTCATCGCCGCCACGGTCACGAACCATCTCACCGATTCGACCATCTGGCTTCACGGGTTGGTCACTCGTCCCTCGACGACCCACGACAGCGTAGCCCTCGCGCCCGGCGAGTCGCGCACGCGGATCTTCGCTGCCGGCGCACCGGGCACCTACTGGTATCGGGCTGTGCTGGGAAGACACAATCCGGACAAGGACGATGAACAGGAGCAGGTGTCCGGCGCGTTCGTGGTCGACCCGCGAGAGGGCTCGCCGCCCGACCGCATTCTGGTGATGAGCATCTGGGGAAAGGCGCTCGACTCCAGCCACTATCAGAACGCGCTCGCGATCAACGGCCGATCCTGGCCGTACACCGAGCGTTTGGCCGCTTCGGTGGGCGACACCATCCGCTGGCGGGTGATCAACCTGAGCCACCGGAGTCACCCGATGCACTTGCACGGGTTCTATTTCAGCATCCACGCGCAGGGGAACGGACTCGCGGACACAGCCCACGCACCGTCGTCGTATCGATCGGTGGTAACCGAGGATATGCGCGAGCTGAGCACGATGGGCATGACCTGGGTCCCCGATCGCACGGGAAACTGGCTATTCCATTGCCACATCAGCTTCCATGTGGTGCCGGAGACACGGCTGGCCCCACCGGCCGAGGGCAGCCACGACCGAATGGCGCACGATCCCAGCGTACATATGGCCGGATTGGTGCTGGGCATCACCGTGCGCCCGCGCACCGGGACCCCCGATGCGGTCCGGGGACCGGCGCGGCGGATGCATTTGTTCGTCCAGGAAGGAGCCCGGCAGGGCCGGGCCCCGAGGGCCCTGGGATTCGTGCTGCAGCGGGGTAGCTCACCCCCGGCGGCCGATTCCGTGGAAATCGCCGGCTCTACGCTCGTCCTCACCCGCGGCGAGCCCACTGACGTTACGATCCATAACCGGCTCAAGGAAACCACCGCGGTCCACTGGCACGGCATCGAGTTGGAGAGTTTTTCGGATGGGGTGGCCGGATGGAGCGGCGCCGGAGGGCGGCTCGCGCCCTCGATTCAGCCGGGCGATTCCTTCACGGCGCGGCTCACCCTGCCCCGCGCCGGCACGTTCATGTATCACACCCACATGAACGACATCGAGCAGCTCACCTCCGGGCTGTATGGCGGCATCGTGGTCCTGGAGCCGGGCCAGTCCTTCGATGCTGCCCGGGACCACCTGTTCGTCGCCGGATGGGATGGGGCCGCCGAGCCTCCCCACGTCCTTGTGAACGGCGACTCGCTCCCTGCGCAGGCGGTGCTCGCCGCGGGGGTAGGCCACCGATTCCGCTTCGTCAATATCGGAGTCTTCGGGGGAATCCGGCCCCGCATCATGCGCGATTCGACCGTGCTGGAGTGGCGGCTGGTGGCGAAGGATGGAGCGGACGTTCCCGCTACGCAGGCCACTTTCCGGCCCGGTGGTCAGCGGCTCCAGGTGGGGGAGACCTGGGATTTTGAATGGATCCCTGCACCAGGAAAGTACCGGTTGGTGATGCCTGGCGACGGCACGCCAATCGTGATTCAGCACATCACCGTGCACTGAGAGGACCGCCCGTGATCGCCTACGAAGTGACGGTGGACGTGGACGAGGCGCTCGCCGAGCGCTACATCGCGTACATGCGCGACCGCCACATTCCCGCCGTGCTCGCCACCGAGTGCTTTGCTCACGCCGAGCTGGATCGCTCCAAGGAGACCCGGTTCCGGCAGCGCTACCTCGCCGCCAACCTCGCGGATCTGGAACGCTATCTCGAAGATCACGCCCCTCGGCTGCGGCAGGACTACGCAGTCCACTTTCCGGCTGGCACCAAACTCACCCGCGAAATCTGGGAAGAAGTGCAACGCTGGTGATCAGACTCCCGCCTGCACGCCCTCCCGTCTCCCCGTCTCCCCGTC
>JAYUAL010000025.1:0-2679 GCA_043741355.1 Gemmatimonadales bacterium
GCTGATCAAGAAGGTGGCGGACCAGGTCTTCGAGCAGACCGGGCTCAACCCCAAGCTCGAAATCGCGCTCGAGCTCGAGCGGATCGCCCTGTCGGACGAGTACTTCATCAAGCGAAAGCTCTACCCCAATGTGGACTTCTATTCGGGGCTGATCTACCAGGCCATGGGCTATCCGACCGACTACTTCACCGTACTCTTTGCGGTGGGCCGGCTCCCCGGCTGGCTGGCCCAGTGGGAGGAAATGTTGATGGACAAGGACCAGAAGATCGCCCGGCCGCGGCAGATCTTCACAGGCCCGGATGAGCGGCCGTTCGTGCCGATCGGGAATCGCTGACGGCGCTGCGAAATCTGTATCCGCCGTGAGGTGGGATCCGGTCTCGCCGGCCCGCGAACTGCTGGCGTTCCATACCATCAACCCACCCGGAAGCGAACAGGAGTGCGCCCTTTATCTGGGGCGCCTCCTCGAGGACGTGGGTTTCGAAACCCGATACTTGGATTTCGCCGAGCGGCGCGCCTCGGTCGTCGCCACGCTCTCCGGCACCGGAACCAAGCCTCCCATCTGCTTCACCGGACACCTCGATACCGTGCCTCTCGGCGCGGCGGCGTGGACCCGCGATCCTTTCGGCGGAACGGTGATCGGCGGCGAGCTCCATCGCCGCGGGGCCTGGGACATGAAAGCGGTGGCCGCTGCTGGGCGCTCCAACCCTGAGCATCGGTACGATCGAAGGGGGCGTGAATATCAACTCGGTTCGGCGGAGCTGTATTTTCGGATCGCAGAATCCTGGTGCGGCTTGCCCGCTAGCCTTGCGTGATCCCTCACCTTCACTCGGTCCGTACCACGATCCGGCGCTGGATCCGTCGGGCCAGGCGACCTACTTTGGGTCTGTCGGTGCTGAGCCGCCTTGAGCCAGGGAGATCCGATGCCTGAACCGTCCAGCGAATCACGCTTTGTGCCCCTCAGCAACTATCGGGAATACCCCGTTCCTGAGATGGTCGAGCGGAGTCGCGCCTTTGCCCTCGAGCTCGGCCGGCGGCGAACCGTGCGTCAGTTCAGCACCCGCCCCGTCGCCCGGGAAGTCATCGACGCGTGCGTTTCGGCGGCGGGCACCGCCCCCAGCGGCGCCCACCAGCAGCCGTGGCATTTCGTCGTGGTCGGTGATCCCGAGGTCAAGCGCGCCATCCGGGAATCCGCCGAGGAAGCCGAGGCGGAGTTCTATGCCACTGCGCCGGCCGATTGGCTGGCGGCCCTCGCGCCGCTCGGCACCGACAAGAACAAACCGTATCTCGAGATCGCCCCGTATCTCATCGCGGTGTTCGCCGAGCGATATGGCGTGCGGCCCGACGGGAGCCATCGAACCCATTACTACGTGATGGAATCGGTGGGGATCGCCTCGGGATTCCTGCTGAGCGCACTCCATCATGCCGGACTGGTCACCTTGACCCACACCCCGAATCCCATGGGATTCCTGAACACGGTGCTGGATCGTCCTCGCAACGAACGGCCGGTCATGCTGATCGTCGTCGGGTATCCGGCCGCCGACGCTGTCGTACCTGACTTGCAACGCAAGCCACTGTCGGCCATCGCAACGTACCGCTAGTCACCCCGCGGGGCGGGACGAGGAACTCCCGTGACCGTTCGAAATTCGAAGCAGTCAGGCCGGTGGTAGCGCCCCGCCACATCAAGCGTCATGCTTTCCTCCCGAATCCGGGCCAGATCCAGATCGCAGAGGAGGAGCGCCGGGGCATCGTAGTGCGGCGGTACCAGGTAGGCGCCGTCCGGTCCGATGATCGCACTGCCACCCCGCAGAACCCATTCGTCCGGACTCCCCTCCAGGGTCGGGTGGATCTCCAGCTCCTTCGGCAGCGCCGCTGCCCGCATTAACCCACCCGCTGCCAGCACGAAACAGCGCCCCTCGAAGGTATCCCCCGGGCCCCAGACCAGCCGCTCGGTGTAAGTGGCACCAGCTTGCGATGATGATTCAGGAGGACCCCGTCGGGCCCGTAGGTGAGCAGCGCATTGTAGAGGGTGTTGCGTCCCGGGCCGGCGGGAACCCGTTCGGTCACGCCGACAACCAGGGTGATCGAGAGCGCTGCCGCGATCCGCCCCAGCGAGGCCCCATCCGCGCCGGCAACGTCCACGCTCTCGGCGGCCATGCGTCCAAAGACCGCCTTGGTCGGGGCATGATCCCAGAGCGCCGCGTCCCGGCTACGATCCAGCCAGGCCGGATAGCCCGGCAGCCAGGTTTCCGGAAAAGCCACCAGCACGGCGCCGTCCGCCGCCGCCTCTCGGGCGAGTTCGGCAGTCCGCTCCAGGCCGGTGGCCAGGGTGGGTGAAACTTCCGCTTGAACAATGGCAACGCGTACGATCGGGGGCATGAATCTGAGACTCCATCAACCCTGTTGGCCCCACATCCGGGGCGACGACTACCCCTCCGCGGCGACTTCGGTGCTGCCGTTACCGTTCACGACTGCCACGGCCTCGACCGGCAACTCCCCTTCGAGGTAGGTGTACCCCTCGAGACCCGCCACATAATCAGCGATGAACCCATTGGCCTCCTGTCGGGAAAGTTCCGGTGCGTTTGCCACCTTCCGTCGGAAAGTCTGCAACAGATCCGAGGCGTGAAACTGCACGTAGTTCAGCACCTCGGTGACGGTGTCCCCGTGCACCATGTCGGTGAT
>JAYUAL010000026.1:0-14279 GCA_043741355.1 Gemmatimonadales bacterium
TCTGCCGAAGGACGCGATGCTGCCCCGGAGCGGTGGAATCAAGAGCCCGCTCTCCTGTCTAACCCAGGCACGGTACGGTATTTCCTGGGGCGCGATCGGCGCGGCGATGGCCTGCTACGACGAAGCGCTCCAGTACTCCCGGCAGCGAGTCATGTTCGGCAAGCCGATCGGCGGCACCCAGATTCAGCAGGTGCGCCTTGCCGACATGCTCTCCGAGATTACCAAGGCGCAGCTCCTCTGCCTTCAGCTCGGCCGCCTCAAGGACGCCGGGACGATGACCCCCCAGCAGGTGTCGCTGGCAAAGCGGAACAACGTCAGCATGGCCTGCGACATCGCGCGAGAGGCCCGCCGGCTCCTCGGCGCCAACGGGATCCTCGCGGAGTACCACTCGATGCGGCACATGGCCAACCTCGAGTCGGTGTATACCTACGAGGGAACCCACGACATGCATTCGCTGATTCTGGGACAGGAGATCACCGGGATCGCGGCGTTCTAGCCAGGAGCCTTTCGTGAAGATTGCGGTTTGTATCAAGCGGGTTCCGGACACCGAGATGCGTTTCGCGATTGCCCCCGACGGAAAATCGGTGGCTCAGGCCGGCTTGAAGTTCGATCTGAGCGATTTCGACGGATACGCTCTCGAGGTTGCACTGCAGTTGAACGAAAAGCATGGTCCGGGAGGGGAGGTCGTGGCGGTGGGCCTGGGCCCCGACGCGGTCCCGGAGATCCTCCGCAAGGCGCTCAGCATCGGCGCCGATCGCGGGATCCATCTCGTCGCCGAACCGGCGCCGTTCGACGGGTTTTCGATCGCCCACGCGCTCGCCGCCGCCCTCAAGGATCAGGGCTACGACCTGATTCTTTTCGGCCGGGTCGGCACCGACACCGGCAACGGCATGGTGGGCCCGATGGCCGCCCAGCTGATGGGCCTTCCCTGCGTGACGGCGATTTCCAAGCTGGAGATTGCCGGAGGCAAGGGCATCGCCGAGCGGGAACTCGAGGGCGCCACTGAGACGATCAGCTTCCCGCTTCCGGCCGTCCTCACCATCGACGAGGGCATCGCGCGGCCGCGGCTTCCGTCCCTCAAGGGGATCATGGCGGCCAAGAAGAAGCCGATCGAGAGCGGCCCGGCCCAGCTCGGACCGGTGCACCTCACGGTGGACAAGCTCGAGCTGCCGCCGGAGCGCGCCGCCGGCCGGATTGTGGGAGAGGGTCCCGAGGCGGTAGCCGAGCTGATCCGGCTGCTCCACGAAGAAGCGAAGGTGCTCTGATGGCCGACACCTTTGCCTTTGCCGAATTCCGCCTCGGCTCGTTCCGCAAAGTGGCCTTCGAGGCGGTGACCGCGGCACGCCGCGCCGCCGACTCGAGCGGGGGCGGAACGGTCACCGCGCTGGCGATCGGCGCGCCGGGCCTCTCGGCCAAGGCCACTGAGCTGGGCCGCTTTGGCGCCGACCGGGTAATCGCCGTGGAGCACCCCGATCTGGCCCGCTTCAGCCCCGAGGTCTTCGCGGCCAGTGCGGTCGAGACGCTCAAGGCGGGGTCTTTTCGGGCCGGATTTTTCTCCGCGTCGGCCGAGGGGCGGGATCTGGCGCCGCGCGTGGCGGCGGGACTCAACCGGAGCCTGGCGTCCGATATCATCGGCTTCGAAATCTCCGGCGAGGCGCTGGTGGCCCGTCACCCGGTTTACGTGGGGAAGGCCATCGCCACCCTCCGCCTCACCGGAACGCCGGCGCTGGTGTCGCTCCGGCCCGGGGCCATCGCGGCGGTCGAGCAGGCCCGCACCGCACGGGTAGAAGTCGTCGCACCCGCAATGGACCCCGCCGCCGCCAGGGTCGTGGTGACCGCGCTGGCGCAGCGCGCCGCGGCGCGGATGGACTTGGGCGAGGCGCCGGTCGTGGTGAGCGGAGGTCGCGGGCTCAAGAGCGCCGAGAACTTCAAGCTGGTCGAGGATCTGGCCTCGGCGTTCGGAAACGCGGCCGTCGGAGCCACCCGTGCGGTCACCGACGACGGGTGGCGGCCGTCCTCCGACCAGATCGGGCAGACCGGCCGCCTGGTGAGTCCGGCGCTCTATGTGGCGGTGGGGATTTCCGGCGCGATCCAGCACCTGGCGGGCATGCGCACCGCCAGGGTGATCGTCGCCATCAACCGCGACAAGGACGCGCCGATCTTCAAGGTGGCGGACTACGGTATCGTGGGAGACTTGTTCGAGGTGGTTCCCCGGCTGATTGAGGCGGTGAAGCAGGCCCGCCAGGAACACCAGTAATCGACTCCACCACCATCGCGGTCGTTCTCAACGCCGCTTCCGGAGACGGCAAGGCCGAAACGGTCCGCAACCGGGTGAAGGAGCTGTTCGCCGCGGCCAGCCAGCCGGTTACCGTCACGCTGGCTCGGAACCGGGACGAGCTCCAGCGCGGGATCGACGCCGCCCTGGCTGGAGGCGTCGCCGCCCTGGTCGGGGGCGGCGGTGACGGTACCATCAATACCGTCGCGTCCGCGCTGGTGGGCACCGCCACGCCGCTGGGCGTGCTGCCGCTGGGAACCCTCAATCACTTCGCGAAGGATCTCGGAATCCCGCTCGAGCTGGACGAGGCCATCGCGGTGGTGCTGGCGGGATTCACCGCGAAAGTCGACGCCGGCGAGGTGAACGGAAAGCTCTTTCTCAACAATTCCAGCCTGGGCCTCTATCCCCGAATGGTGCGGCTGCGTGCAGCGCATCCGGCGCGCGGGTGGCGCAAGTGGATCGTGGCCTTTTGGGCCCTGATCAAGACGCTGGAGCGGAATCCGCTGATTTCGGTGAGCATCGAGGCGAACGGAGAGCGTTTGGTGACCCGTACTCCCATCGTGTTCATCGGGAACAACGAATACGAGATGTCGGGCCTAGAAGCCGGCACCCGGGCGGCACTCACCGGCGGCAGGCTCGCGATTTACGTGGCGAGGACCGGCGGCAGGCCGCGGCTGATGCGGCTGGCCTGGCGGATGTTCACCGGGCGCGCGTTTCGATCGGGTGAGCTCGACGTGACGCTGGTGGATGCGGCGACCATTTCGTTGCGCGGCTCGCAGGCGTCGGTAGCGCTGGATGGAGAGGTAGTCACCCTGGGCCTGCCTCTGGAGTACCGGTCCCGGCCGGCAGGGCTCAGGGTACTGGTTACCCAGCCGGTACCGGGTGATGACGCCGCTGTGGGCCGCTAGAGCTGGGAGCGCAGCAGCCCCGCCATCCTATCGGTAAACCGCTCGCGGGCCGGCCTCCGCCGCCACTCGGCCAGTGTCATCGGCCGGGAGCGGGCCAGGTCCACCCGGAGAACTGCCCCCTGCCTCGCGGCAAATTCCCGGTCGTACACATTCAAGTTGGCCTCGTCGTTCAGCCGGAAGGACCGGCTGTCGAAATTGGTGGATCCCACCGAAACCCAGCGATCGTCCACCGTCATCACCTTGCAGTGAAACATGGTCGGCTGGTATTCGTGGATCCGGACCCCCGCCTCGAGCAACGGACCCCACCGGCCCCGTGAGGCCTTCCGGGTAAGCAGTACGTCGTTGTATTTCCCGGGCACGATGACGTCGATCTCGACTCCCCGGTTACGAGCCGCGATGATGGTGTTCATCGCGAGATCGTCGGGGACGAAGTAGGCGTTGGCGATGACGATGGACTGGTCCGCGGCGGCGATCGACAGCAGATACATCAGGCGCACGCTCTCGCTGCCGCCGGAGGGGGAGCTGGTGAAGGTCTGCGCCAGGTGCTCGCCCACCGGAGCGAGGGCGGGAAAGTAGCGCTCGCCGTGCAGCACCTCGGCCCGGGTCTTGAGCCAATTGTCCAGGAAGGCCGCCTGCACCTGCGCCACCACCGGGCCCTCGACCCTGAAGTGAGAGTCGCGCCAGTGATCGGGGTCCTGAGCGTGGCCCAGCCACTTGTCGGCGATCCCGACGCCTCCCGTAAAGCCGATTTTGCCGTCCACCACCAGCAGCTTCCGGTGGGTCCGGTTGTTCATCCGGGCCAGGTTGTACCACCGGAGCGGGTGATACCGCTCCACCTCTGCGCCGGCGTCCGTCATGGTGGTGAGATAGCCCGAGTCGATCTTGCCCGAGCCGGCCCAGTCGAGCAGCAGGTGCACTTTGACCCCGGGCCGCGCCCGCTCGGTCAACGCCTCGGTGAATTGCTTCCCGATCTCGCCCGACCAGTAGATGTAGGTCTCGAAGGTGATCGATGCACGGGCCGCCCGGATCGCGGAGAGCATCGCGGGGAAGATCTGGTCGCCGTTGAGCAGCTCGGTGGTGCGGTTGCCCGGGAGGAGGGCCGGGCCGAGCAGTGATCCCATCGAGCGGAGGAATTGGGGATCGCCGGCGCCGTACAACCGGGGAATCGGCCGCTCGACTGTTCGCTCGCCGGTAAGAACGAGGTTGGTAACCAGAATGGTTACGACGATGGCCGCGCCGATGCCCCAGAAAAGCATGCTCATTGCCGCCTGACTGTCCCGCAGGATGGTGAAGAGGTCGGATCGGTTCCCGAACAAGATAGGCGCGGGGGCCCGCCGGGTCTGCAACGCTTCGTGAGAAGGGTCCGCGCGGTCTATATTTGAGCATGCAGCGATGCTCTTTCATGCCACTGGTGCAGGGGACTTGGCGTTGATCGTCCCCAGCCAGCACCAGCCCGGGCTGCCGCTCGACCGACTGATCCTCGCGGACGAGCCACGGCCCGACGCAACCGAGATGGACGTGCTCTTCGTGGGGGCGGGGCCGGCCGGTCTGGCCGGCGCGATCGAGCTTTCCCGGCTGGCGTCCGGAAGCGGCATGGGCGAGGTGAACATCGGCGTTCTGGAAAAGGCCGGCGCCCTGGGCGAGCACAGCCTCTCCGGCGCCGTGGTAAACCCCCGCGCCTTCCGCGAACTGTTCCCCGACCTCCCCGAATCGTCGCTTCCCTTCCGGCAGCGGGTCGACCAAGAGGAAGTACGCTTCCTGACCCGGAACGGCGGCATCCGGATTCCCACGCCGCCCACCATGCGGAACCACGGCAACTACGTCGCTTCCCTCTCGGAGATCGTCCGGTGGCTGGGGGAGCGCGCCGAGGAAGCCGGGGTGAACGTCTTTACCGGCTTCCCTGCCGACGGCCTCCTGGTGAACGGCGTGCTGGTGCGCGGGGTGCGGACCACCCCCACCGGTCTCAACCGGGACGGCACCCCGGGACCCGACTTTCAGGACGGCACCGATCTCACCGCGAAGGTGACGATTCTCACCGAGGGCACCCGCGGCGCGCTCTCCCAGGCGTGGCGGCAATGGCAAGGCGTAGGAAGCCCCAACCCACAAATCTATGCGCTGGGCGTCAAGGAAGTCTGGGAGGTGAAGCGTCCGCTCGACCGGGTGGTCCATACCCTGGGCTGGCCGGTGCCGCTCAATGTCTTCGGCGGGACTTTCATGTACCCGATGGGGCCCACCCAGGTAGCGCTCGGCATCGTGACCGGTCTCGACGCCCGCGACGCCTCGTTCGACGTCCACGAACTGTTGCAGCGGATGAAGCTGCATCCGTTCTTCCGGCAGTTCCTCGAGGGGGGGCAGCTACTGGAATGGGGCGCCAAGACCATTCCGGAGGGCGGCTTCTGGAGCATTCCCGACCGCCTGTCGGGAGACGGAGTCATCCTGGCCGGGGATTGCGCCGGCTTCGTGGACGTGGCCTCCCTCAAGGGCATCCACTACGCGATGCAGTCCGGCATCTACGCGGCCCGCGTCGCGTTCGAGGCGCTCAAAACCGGCGATGCTTCCGCCGCGGGCCTGTCCGGCTACGACCGGATGGTCCGAACCAGCTCTATCGCCAGCGACCTGCGGAAAACCCGTAACATGCGGCTCGCATTCAAGCATGGCTTCGCGCTCGCGGGGATAGAAAACGGCCTCATGATTGCCACTCGGAGCGCCTTTCCCGGTTGGCGGATGCCGGTCAAAGCAGACGCCGCCGAGCCTCGGACCCCGAAACCCCACGAGCCATTCAAGCCCGACAACGGGCTCACTTTCAGCAAGTTGGACGCGGTCTTCAAGTCCGGCAACGCGACCCGCGATACGATTCCGTCGCATCTTCTGGTCGGTCCGGATATCACGGCGGAAGTCGCCGATTTCTACGCCCACGTCTGCCCGGCGGGGGTGTACGAGCGGACCGCCGACGGCCTCAGGGTGAATCCGCCCAACTGCGTCGACTGCAAGGCCACCGATGTGCTGGGCCCGCGCTGGACAGCCCGGGAAGGCGGCAGCGGGCCGAAGTACCGCTTGATGTGATCCAGGATCGGGTGAAAGTGCTCCGGGCACGCCTCGCCGAAATCTGGGCGGAGCCTGATGCGTTCCTGTTGGACGCTGGTACCAGCGCCGAGCTGATGATCGCGCGGGTGCGGCTCGCGCTTACCGCGGTGCTGCTGGCTGTTCCGGCGATCAACCTGATCATCGCGCGCCCCGAGGAGTGAATCACCGACCTGACCGGTCTCGGGGTCACGCTGTTCGCGGTGCTGGTCGCCCTGGTGGCCTACCAGGTGGTCCAGCAGGGGCATCGGCAGCTGTGGCTGCCGCTGGCCACCAGCCTGATGGACGTGACGCTGGTCTCGTCGGCGCTGGTCGGATTCAGCCTCATCGGCGATCCGCACCAGGCGGTGAACAGCAAGGTCACCTTCGAGACCTATTTCCTGGCCATCGCAGCCACCTGTCTTCGCTACGACCTCCGGGTATCGGTCATCGCGGGGACGGTGGCCATCCTGGAGTATCTCGGGGTCATCGTGCTGGTCACCGGGCTGCACGACCTCGACTCGCCGCAGTATTCACCCTGGGTGTATGGGCGCTTCTTCTGGAGCGATCAGGTGTCCCGGGTCATTCTTCTCGGGCTGCATACCGCGCTGTGCACCGGGATCGTCCTGCGGCTGCAGCGCCACCGCCGGCTCTCCAACAGCGACCAGCTGACCGGCCTCTTCAACCGGGCCTATTTCGAGGAATTCCTCTCCGCCGAGGTGCGCCGCTCCAAGCGGTACATCCGCCACTTCGCCGTGGCGATGGTGGACATCGACCATTTCAAGGGGTTCAACGACCGCTATGGGCACGCCGCCGGCGACCGGGCCCTCAAGCAGGTAGCCGAGACGATCCGGCACGGGGTGCGGCGCAGCGATCTGGTGGCCCGGTATGGCGGGGAGGAGATGGTGCTGGTGATGCCGGAGACCTCGCTCAACGCCGCGCGGAAGCGGCTCGGGGCCATCCGCGATGCCGTGGCCGCCGAGCCGATCCAGGTGCCCAAGCGGGCCGAAAGCGTTCGGGTGACGGTGAGCGCGGGCGTTGCCTGGTGGCCCGCGGACGGCGAAGACCCCGACGATCTGCTCCACACGGCCGACGCCCGGCTGTTCCACGCCAAGGCGCTGGGGCGGAACCGGGTGGAGTCGTCCAGCGTGGCGGCGGCGTCGGTGTAGGAAGACGCTAGGACGCTAAGACGCTAGGACGGTCTACTGCCGGGTGAGGATTACCGTGAATGAGGCACCCCCCGCCACTTGATTGCTCACCCGAAGACTCGTGTTCCCCACCCGCTGCCAGGTTAGATCGCGTACGAAAGTATCGGCCGTCTGGGTAAACGTCACTTCCGTGCCGGTGCTGCTCAGGGAGGCCCTTCCCGCCATGCTCGCGTTGAGCGGGGCGCCGCCGGTGACGCTTGCGGGGAGGCTCAACGTCCCGGTGGTGGCGGTACTCCCTGAGATCGCTATCGTCAGAGTGCCCCCCGCAGCCAGCGCGTCGATCGGCGCCTGCCCGGTCGGAGTGATGTTGAGCTGGGTGGCGGTCCAGGTACCCACGATCGCGTTTTCCGGGGGGCTGCACCCGCAGGCGCCGGTCGGGGTGGTGCAAGAGAGCACCACGACACCGCCCAGGACGGCGGGCCAGACAAGACGCGCCGCCGCGACCACCGGCCTCACTGCGGCACCACAGCAATCTGTCCCACGAACAGGATCGTGCCGGTGAACCGCTCCCGGATCGCGAACAGGAACGGCCGGTCGATCTGCATGGTGGGCGGGAGGGAGATCGGACCCACGCCGACCGACGTGACCGCGGCCGCCTCGGTGCCCGCTTCGTTCACATCCACGAAGGTCTTGTGGGTCACCTTGGTGATATAGAGCCCGCCCGGCCCGACGGCGGCCATCTTGCTGAAGTCGGCGCGATCGGGATCGAACGCCACCCGCATTCCCAGCGCGGAGAGGTCGTCCTTCAGGGACCGCTGATACTCCAGCCTGAACTTGGGCATCGCGACCCCGACGTCACGGTCGTGCAGGTCGGCCACCCACTCCGCCCAGCGGGCGGCATCGAGCCGCTCGGTCACATCCGCCAGGGTCCGATCGGCCCGGGGGAGCACGATGGTCATCGCGAACGCGCCATTCCCGTAGAGCAGCTCGACGATCTCGAAGTCGCGAGTCGAGGTGTATCGCTGCCGCTTGGGCGGGAGCACCATGGTCTTGACGCTCTGTACGACGCCGTTCGCGCCACTGAACGGTGCATCCTGGGTCTTCGTGGGGTCGAACGCCAGCCGCCAGCTTCCCTTGAAATAGATCGCGTTGATGAGGAACATCACCTCGTCCCGGGAGATGTTGTCCAGGATGACGGGGATCTTCCCGTTGGTCTTGGCCTTCACCCAGTCGTTGATGATACCGACCGTGGCGGGCGCGTTGAAGTCGAGCGCCCGTACCTCCGCGTCGAAATTGGTCCGGCCCGCGGCGAAGAACGCCGGCAGGAATGCCGTGGCGGCGTCGGCCCAGATCGAGTTGGCGATCTGGAACTGGCTGGTGGGGTCGAGTCCCTTGAGGAGGTCGATGAGGTTCCGGTAACCGGCGTTGATCTCGTCAATCGTGGCGCCGGCCAGTCGCAGGGCCGTCCGCATCGAGTCGAAGGTGGTCCCGCCGGCGCCGTTGATGGTCATGCCCAGCGCCATCGAGACGCTGAGGGGCGAGAGAAACAGATTCTCGTCCGGCGCGCCGCGCCGCGCTTCCCGCAACAGATCGAAGCCGAACTGGTTGCCGGCACCAACCATCCGGGTCTCGGCGGAAGAGAGGGCGCGGGGAAGCGCGGTCAGGAGGGGCGGGGGTCCCTGGCTCTCTTCGGTGGAGGCGGTGCATGCGGCGAGCAGCAGTAGTGACGGGGTGAAAAGCCGGCGCGAAAGGCTTCGCATGGCGCTACCTCGGCGGAGTGGTGCCGCTGGCGGTGAGGAGGCCCCGGAGGTTGCGGCTTTGCAGGAGATACTCCTCATCCGCGATACGGTAGCTCACGTCCACATTGATTCGGATGGGGTGGCCGTCTCGCGCATCGTACTCGACCTCCAGGAGCACCGGGCGCGCGCTCACCGCGTCGTCGATGCGGGCGAAGAGATCGGGGACGGTGGGAAGGGCGCCGACAAAGTTCTGCTCGACCGGTGTATCCGTATCCAGGTAGCGCCCGGCGGCGACCCGATCTCCCAGCACGGTGACTTCGATCCAGCGGCCGGCCAGCCCGCAGAAGCAGTCGGAGCGGACCTCGTAGCTGTAATCGCGCTGGCCCTCGGCGGCCCAGCGCCGGCGTGCGGCCTCGAGCCGGTCGTTCTCGCCCGGCCCAGTGATCGGCCCGCATCCCGACAGGGCCAGCGCCGAGGCGAGCAGGACGCGGCGGCGGGAAACGATCACTGGAACGTGAGCTCCCGCGCGCTCATGATCACCTCGTCGTCCACAGCGTTGGCCGAGTAGTCGATCTCGATGCGAGTAGGATAGCCGTAGATCGGATCGTAGCTGACGGCGAGGTAGGCCGCCTTCCGGTCGAGCGCATCCTGGATCAGATCGAAGAGATCCGGTACGGTGAGCACGTAGGTCAGCAGCGCCAGCTCCACCGCCGAGCCGGAATCGAGGTACTCGGCCGCGGTCACCGAGCCTTTGACGACGGTCACCGCCATGAGGCGCCCGCCCAGAACGCACTCGCAGCTCCGGTTGACCTTGTATGAGTAGGTCGGGCCGCTCTGCGTGTTCCAGCGGGCTCGCGCCGCGGCGAGGTTGTCGAGCTCGCCCGGGGCGGTGGGCGCTTCGCAGGCGGCGCCGGCGAGGAGGAGGGTCAGCAGGGCCAGGAATAGCTTGGGCATTGGGGATCGCTGGTGCACAGGACGTGCCTTGGGAGTCGCGTTTCCAACCTGTTGCGGCACAAGGAGGAACGGTGGTGCAGGTGGCTGCCTGCGTGTCCGGGTGACCACCGGAGGGGACGGTCGGTGTGTCGAAAAGACGCGGTGCCGGGCCGCTAGTGCTGCCGCAGACAAGCCCGGGCACCCTCATACCCGATCAGACAGGCATGACGACTCCCGCGCCTCACGGAGGCTCGGACCAGCAGCGATAGGGGAAGTAGTCGAACTCCAGCGACTGTTTGAGGCGGGTCTCCAATTCGATCAGGTCCGTGCGACCATCCGGCAATCCGTTCTGTCCAGTTCCATCGGGATTGATCGTGGCTGTCACCGTCTTGGAAACCAGCTTCTTCGACTTTGCCCGCACGATCTGCCGTCCGTCCGCCGAGATGCCGAAGCGGGCATAGACGGCATCCCCCTCGCCGATGATCTTGAAAATGGCGCCGAGCAGACCGGAGAGCGGTCGGCCCGAGATTCCTTCGAGCTGATCGAGCACCGTCATGTCCTTGAACACCAGGAACCGGAACGTCATCACCTGGTGATTGGTCACCTTCAACTGGGGTACCGAGAGCGTGTCGACGAAGGAGTATTTGCGGACCCCGTCGGGCCGATCGGGCCACTCGAGTCTCACATTCGCGGCGATCAGCGGCGCCGGTCCGCCCCTGATCCGCTTGATGATGCCATCGGGAGGGCCATAGGTTACTTCAATACTCTGATGGTAGTCAAAGGCCAGGCGTCGGCCGATCGGGGCCCGGTTTTCTTCCCCCGCGCGCAGGCCGGCCGCGGTCAGGAATTCCCACCAGAGCGTGTCGTGCGGCAGGAACAGCGTGCCTCCAGCGGGCCGACGGTCCAGCGCGCGACTGATCAGGCGCTGGAGCACCGCGGACTGGAAGCGGACCGAATTGGTGGTAGCCAGAATCGAATAATCACCCGCAGGACCGAGACGCGCTTCACGCATGGCCTCGCCAAGCGCGCGTCTGCTGATCGTGTCGGCGGGACACGATTGTGCGGCGGCTCGTTGGGGGCGTGCAACAAGGAGCGCACTGGCTGCGACGGCGGACAGCGTCATGCGGGACACGCCCCTACTCCCCCATGACCTTGATCACCAGCCGCTTCCTCCGCTGCCCGTCCCACTCGCCGTAGAACACCCGCTGCCAGGGGCCGAAGTCCAGCTTACCCGCCGTCACCGGCACGATCACCTCATGCCCCACCGTCAGGCTCCTCAGGTGGGCGGCGGCGTTGTCCTCCCCGGTGTCGTTGTGCTTGTAGCGTTCGGGATCCCACGGAGCGACGGTGTGCTCCAGCCAGTGCAGGATGTCGTGCCAGAGTCCCGATTCGTGGTCGTTGACGAACACCGACGCCGAGATGTGCATCGCGGATACCAGCACCATGCCGTCGCGGATGCCGCTGGTCACGACCGCTTCCTCGACGTCATCGGTGATGTCGATGATCTCCTGCCGCTGCTTGGTCTCGAACCAGAGGTATTTCGTGTGGGTGGTCATGCGGGGAAGGGTATCAGCGGCCGCCCTGCCTGGTCCAGATCGCGATGGCGCCGCAGTTGCCGTCGTTGAATTCGCCGGGGAGCTCGCCCGGGCCGCGGAAGATCTCGACGAATTCGATGTCGGCGGGGTTGACCTGGTTGAGCGTCTGACCGACACTGGCCTTCAGCTGCGTCGCGATCTCCCACGGCGTTCCACTGGTGATCGCGGCCGGCCGCATTTTCCTGCCGTCCACGTAGACGTTGATCCCGGGAGGAACTCCGCTGCATCGCGAAAACATGACGATGGACCCGCCCATCACGCCGAGAGGCTGTACGCCCGTCTTCACGCCGGGACGTCCCTGGAATAACTCGACGGACTGCAGCGGATTCCGGATCTCGATCTCCTCGCGGTCGATGGCCGCCGGATCTGGATCAGGATCTCCTTGACGCGGGGGGTGAAGAGCTGGAAGGTTCCGGCGCGGGAGGTGAGTACGCTCCTCGCGGTGCCCACCACCCGCACCTCGGCGCCCTCAATAGGGTTTCGCGAAGGGTCGATCACAAACCCGGCGATCATCACCTGGGAGGTATCGAGCTGCGCGGTGAGTGGGGAGGGCGCAACGAGCGCTGGGAGGACCAGCGCAATGCAGAGAACGACGCCGCTGCGGCAGGGGCGCATACGCCACCTCCTGTCCATAACACTAGACGCTAGGACGCCAGGACGCCAGGAACCCACCGTCCTCCCGCCCTCACTTCACCGGCCGAAGCAGCGACGCCGCCACGCCCGCCGAGATCAGTCCGATGATCACCGCGAGCGAAGCCCCGGTCGGTATGTGGACCCATGCGGAAATCCCCATCTTGAGGCCCACGAACACCAGGATCGCCGCCACCGCTGGCTTGAGATAACGGAACTGTTCCATCACCCCGGACAGCACGAAGTAGAGCGCCCGGAGCCCCAGAACGGCGAACACATTCGAGCTGTACACGATGAAGGGATCCCGGGTCACCGCGAAGATCGCGGGAATGCTGTCGATCGCGAACACCAGGTCGCTCCACTCCACGATCAGCACCACGAGCAGGAGCGGAGTGCCGAACCACTTGCCGTGCATCCGGGTGAAGAAATGGTCCTTCTCGTAATTGGCGGTGAACGGCAGGAACTTTCGGGCTACCCGCACCACCGGATTGTGTTCCAGCTTGACCGGCTCCACGCCGCCGGCCTTGAGCATCCGGATGCCCGTGATGACCAGGACGGCGCCAAAGACATAGGTAATCCACTGGAACTTGAGCAGCAGGAAGGCGCCGAGCCCGATCATGAGCCCCCGCATGATCATCGCGCCGAAGATGCCCCACTTGAGCACCCGCGGTTGCAGCTTTTCGGGTACCTTGAAGTACTGGAAGATCAGCAGAAAGACGAAGAGATTGTCGACGCTGAGCGACAGCTCGATCAGGTAGCCGGAAAAGAACTCCAGCGCCTTGTGGCTCCCCTCGAACACCAGGAGAAAGAGCCCGAAGCCGGTGGCCAGCGCGGCCAGCCCGGCGCTCCACAGGGTGGCCTCCCGCACCGTGAGCACGTGGGCCCGCCGGTTGACCACCTTGAGGTCCACGACGAGCAGCGCCAGGACCAGCCCGGTGAATCCGGCCCAGACCAGTACGTCGTGGTGCGGCACTCAGCGCCCGCCCAGAAGGATGAACGATTTCGAGTTGCTGGTCACGGTGATCCGTTCCCCAAAAAATGAAAAAGCGAGACCTCGTCTCCGCCCATCGGGGCGGCGGACGAAGGTCTCGCTCTGAAATGAAGGCCGGAGCCTTCACAGCCCCGGGAACCGTGCCGGCCGGAAGCCGACAGTCCTGACGATTCCGCGGTCCGTCTCCCGACGGATGAGCTACTCCCCTTCAACCGGCTGAAAGTATCCGCCCAGGCGCCCCGCCGTCAAACCCGGGGCCGGTCCCCGGGTCCCGGGTCCGGTGTTAGGTTCTCAAAGACTTCTCTCTCCATTCCAAAGGAGCAAGGGCATGCAGGAGCAGGACCGGGATCCCATCGTGGCAATCTGTCTGCTGGCCGCCATGGCGGACGGGGACCGTTCGCCCCAGGAACAGGCGGAGTTCCAGCGGATCGCGTCCCGCTTGGGCGGCGGGGACACCTCGGCCCTCACGACGCGGGCCAACCAGGGCTCGCTCACCGCTACGGCCGCGGTGTCCGAACTCCGCTCTCCGGAAGCCCGCCACACCGCCTACGAGATGGCGGGGTCGGTGGTCTACGCGGACGGCCAGGCCAACCCCGCCGAACGCGCCTTTCTGGCCGAGTTGCGCGGGCTGCTGGAGCTGCCCGACAACGGCGTCGAGCCCGTACATAAGGAGATGGAGTCGCTGGCGCTGGTGCCGCTGGCCGCGGCGCCGCACGACATTGCCCAGGGCACTGGCCACGACGTGGCGATGGACGACCTGATCCGCAGACAGGCGCTGCTCACCGGCGCGCTCGAGCTCTTGCCCCAGAACCTGGCCTCGCTCGCGATCATCCCTCTGCAAATGCGAATGGTCTATCGGATCGGCGTCGACTATGGCCACAACCTCGACAGGGAACAGATCAAGGATCTCCTGGGCGCCATGGGGATCGGCGCCGCGGCCCAGGTGCTCGACGGGTTGGCCCGCAGGATCCTGGGCGGGCTCGGCCGCGGCCTGTTCGGG